>CALZRN010000008.1 GCA_945828585.1 uncultured Bacteroidales bacterium
GTAGGCGCGTGCTCTCCCCACCGGGTGCACTACGTTAGCGCCCGTTGGGGACCCCTGACAGCGGCCCTTAGGGGTCGCTTTTTTACGTACTTTTTTTGCACTTAATTTGGAGCTAAAGTATTGAGCATCAATAAAATCACATATACTTTTCGTACTTTTATGTTTTATAACATATTCGATTATTTGCGATATTGAAAAAAAAGCAGTAATTTTGCATTCGAAATTAGCAAAGCTAAAGACGCTTATCCACAACAAGTTAACAAAATCAACCATATCGTTTAACAAAAAATTTAGTATCATGAGAAAGATTTTCTTCTTAGTCGCTTTCTTAAGCGCAAGTATCATGAGTTTTGCTTACACCGCTGCTCCGGGAGCATGGATCGGAAGCACTGATGCCGCTTATGCGAATCAGTTCAAGTGGAGTGAGGTAGAAGGAGTGGCCACACCGGCAGATGTGGTAAACATCCAGAAGCCGGGTTTTGCCGGTGAAATCGGTATTTATGTGACTTTCGCTGATGCCGCATTCAATGCCGTTTATTTCAACGGTGTATTGGTGGCTAACGAAGCTCAGTACAAACAGGATGGAGCAGGAGCGGTATTCTATCTGTCTGCTCTGACGGCTAAAAACACCGAGATTTTGATTAAGAACGGTGAGACGGTTCGTTTTGGTCTGAATGTCTATAATGACAAAGGCGAGACGGGTGAATTAGACAGCGACATTGATTCGGAGTATTGCGGCGAAGTAATGAGTAGCGGTAATACGACGGCTGCTTTTACATGGGAGACCAAGGCCGATGGTTCAGTCGTTATTACTATCAGCGAGGCTCTCGGTGGCGATGATGCAGCAACCCATTTCCGTGGCAATGGTATTTCCATTGATAAGTTCACTGTGGGCGCCACCAACGAACCGGCAGCAACTTATTTTGATCATTCGTGCGCAGGCAACAAGGTTACTTTGACTCCGAAAGCCGATGTAGAAGCTCCTGCCTTTGGCACTAAGATTCATGTGAATAACATTATCGAGTACACAACGAGTCTGGACGGCAATGCATGGCCAACGTTGCAATTCGAATATACTTACGGTGGTGTTTGTAAGATTACTCCGGAGTTGACGAAGATTGTACTGAGTGCTTCAGCTGTCTATGCACAAGTGGGTGAAACGATTACGCTGACAGCGCAAGGTAAGGATCAGTTGAACCAAGATATTGATGCCGACATTACCTTATCTATATCGCCCGAATCCGCAGGTACGCTTAGCGCGGGCGTGCTTACTTTAGCGCAGCCGGGCGCAGTGACGGTAACTGCACAAAGTGGTGAGATCAGCAAAGCGATTGAGGTATATTGTGTACCGAGTGCCAATTTGGCATTGAATCAGCCTTGCGAGGGTGGTTATTATGACAACAACCCGGCAGAGAGCTTTGACAAGGCTAATGATGGTAATACGAATACGGCTTGGGTTACTTATGCCAACCGTCCGGCTGCCGAAGAGTGGTGGTATGTTGACTTAGGCGATAAATACACCTTGTTTGCTATTGATGTAGTTTGGGGCGATCCGGCATCGAAGAAGTATATTCTTCAGGTTCGTGACGATGCTCCGTCGGATAGCGACAAAGCTAATGATGAGGCATGGGAGACCGTACTGAACGATGTTTCGGCAGGTAATAACAGCGAGCAGTTCAATATGGTGAGTGCAGCAGGCCGTTATGTTCGTCTTCGTTCGCTGGAAAAGACCGCCGATTTCTTGCGTCTGAAAGAGGTTCGTATTTTCGGAACTGAATATGTAGCAACGGACGATGATGAAGCACCGGTTATGGTCAGCGCAAGTCTGGTAAGCAAAAATCATAACAGCGCGGTTATCGCTGTAGAAGCTACGGATAATGGCGAGGTGGTTAAATACCATGTAGTAGATCTGGCACAGAGCTTCGACGCTAAGTTTGTAGCTACGAACGGACAGATTACCGTAACGGGTCTCAATCCGAACACGGCATATTATTTCATGATTTACGCAGTTGACGCTGCTCAGAACGAGTCGCAGTACGCTAAATCAGTAGGCGTAACGACGGACGCTCATGTCAGTGAGCCTCAGGCAGCATGTGCGGCTCCGACATGGCCGGCAGGACAGGTACAGGCTATCTACAGCCCGACTTATAACGCTGACTGCAACTTCCAAGACTGGAGTAGCGGTACGGTTTATACGAGCACCGATTATGGAAAGAAATTCGCGTTGGCAGGAGGCGGTTACTTCGGTATGGACGGCTTTGCGCTGAACTGCCCGCTGATGGAGAAGCTGCACGCAGATATCTGGATTGCTGACGACGCAACGCTTCGTATTGTACCTATTTGCCGCAATGCGGCAGATACCGGCAATGAGCCTGAATTCGGTGAGTTCGTAACCTTGATAGGTCAGCAGTGGAACAGTATTGATTTGACTCTCAGCGAGGGTGAGTTCGCAAAAGTAACCAACTGGAGCAATGTCTATCAGGTGAAGATCGATAATGCCGCCAACCTGACGATTTGGCTGGGTAACCTGTATTTCTATCGCGCAGAGCCGCTTGTTGACAACGAGGCTCCGACGAACGTACAGGCTTCTGTAACCGGTGCCGGTTATTTCTCGGCAACCCTGGCTGTTTCGGCAGAGGAGAACAGCGGTGTAGTTAACTTCCGCGTGCTGAACGGCGATCAGGAAGTAGCAAAAGGTGGTGGCGCATCCGGACAGACGGCTCATATCACCGTTCCGAACCTGAAAGCTAACACCGAATATACCTTCTCGGTAGTCGCTTATGACGCGAACGATAATGCCGCAGAGCCTGTAAATGTACAGGTTACCACCTTGGCCGCTCCGGCTCCTGCAGCTCTGCCGACGTACGATGCAGAGAACGTAAAGGGCGTTTATACCGATAACTACACGAATGTAGCGATGGATATCCAAGACTGGTATGCAGGACCGGCTATCGCTGCCGGACTGCTGGCAGAAAACCGCCAGGCACTTTGTCTCACCCCGAACACCACTCCGAACAGCTGCTTCGGTTTGGCATTCCAGGCAATGGATATCACCGCTTATGACGCACTGGAGTTGGATATCTACCCGCTGGCAGAGAACGCTGTACTGGATATCCAGGTGATTGGCGTAGGCGCTGCTTCTACGACTTTCAACCTCACGGCTAATGAGTGGAACCATATCTCCCTCGATATCGACGGCAACACGAAGACCAACTGCGAGCAGATCGGTTTCTATAACTGCAATAACCTGAAGGGTGTATGCTTCGTTCAGAACCTACTCTTCGTTCAGAACGGCGACACCACGGCTATTGAGAATACCGAGATAGGTCCGAAAGCAATCAAAATAATCGAGAACGGTCAGTTGATTATTATCCGAGACGGCAAACGCTACAACGTAACGGGCGCACGCGTAAAATAATAAGGAATAGGGTATGAGCCGTTTGGTCGGCTCATACCTTCAAGAACTAGGATACTAGGAGACTATGGTACTAGGATACTAGGAAACTAGAAAAACCAACAACAAACAAATCTAATAATGAAACGAATTTTGACAATCTCCGTAATGGTCATGCTCTCGCTGGCGATATGGGCGCAGGGCATGACTGTGACGGGTGTAGTGATGGCTCAGGATGAGCCGGATCCTGTGATTGGCGCCAATGTGATGGTGAAGGGTTCGACCAACGGTACGATTACCGATTTTGACGGTAACTTCTCCCTCTCCGCCAAGGCAGGCGATGTGCTCCAGGTATCGTTTATGGGATACAAGAGCCAAGAGATCAAAGTGACGAACGCCGGTCCTATCCGCGTGACGCTGGTGCCGGACAACGTGCAGTTGCAGGAGGTGGTAGCTATCGGTTACGGTACGATGAAGAAGAGCGACCTGACGGGTGCTGTAACGAGTGTGAGTGCCGACCAGTTGCTCAAAGCGCCGGTATCGGGTCTGGATCAGGCTTTGCAGGGTCGTGCAGCCGGTGTGACGGTGACATCCAGTTCCGGTCAGCCGGGTGAGGCAGCAACGATCCGTATCCGTGGTATCGGTTCGGCTATCGGTGGCAATGACCCGTTGTACGTAGTAGATGGTGTGATCACGGGCGATATCAAATGGCTCTCACCGAGCGACATCAAATCCATGGAGATCTTGAAAGATGCCTCTGCTACTGCTATCTACGGTAGCCGCGGTGCGAACGGTGTGATTCTGATCACTACCAAATCCGGAGGGGAAGGCAAGATCAATATCTCCTTTGATGCCTACTGGGGTTTCCAGAACAGGTGGAAGAAGATGAACGTGCTGGGCAGCCGGGATTTTGCAGAGACAGAGCTTCGTATAGGCGCTATGCGTAACGGCGCAGAGGAGATCGCGTACTATCAGCAGAAAGGCTTTACGCCGTGGCTGAACATGTACAAACTCGGTAACGCCGATATCATGAAGATCAGCGAGTATTACCCGATAAACTTCAATTACGCAGATCAAGAGACCGACTGGCAGGACGAGGTGTTTGTCAAGAATGCGTTCATGCATAACTACAACCTCTCTTTCGACGGCGGTAACGACAAAGGACACTATGCGCTCTCGGCTTCTTATTTTAGTCAGGAGGGAACGATCATCGGTAGTAACTACAACCGCTTCACGCTCCGTCTGAATACGGATTATAAAGTACGCGACTGGTTGAAGATCGGTGAGCACTTCTCGCTGGTAGCCAGCGGAGGCCGCAATGCGATGAATAACAGTTCTTCCGCCGGTGCATCTATCATCTCCGGTGCGTTGGCTATGGCTCCCTGGGATCCGGTATATTATCCGGAAGGCTCGGTAAATAAGAACGGAAAAGATATCAGCGGTTACTACTCTGCGGGCTCGAACTTCAAGAACGTGACGAACCCTCACCAGATGGCGTATAACTATGAGCCGAACCGTAAGAACGAGCGATTTATCGGCGATGTGTTCATCGAGATCACGCCGATAAAGGGCTTGACCATCCGTCCGTCTATCTCCGCCGACTACGGTCTGGAGAGAAATCGTAACTTCGGTTATCCGAATATCTACACGAGCTATAATGCTTCGGATCTGAACTCTATCAGTTCGAACATGAGCCGCAGTCTGACGCTGTTGGAGGAGACGACAATCACTTATGCACGCGAGATAGGCAAACATAACTTCTCCGTGATGGCAGGTCAGACATGGTCGGAGTATAACTACTACTTCATGGGCGGATCAGGTGCCGCTATCCTCAATCCTATCCCCAGTAACTGGTATCTGAACCGTGCTACGGAGAAACAGACGATCTCGTCGGATGGTGTAGCCCGTACGCGCCGTCTTTCGTTCTTAGGACGTGTATTCTACAGCTATGACAGCCGTTATATGATCACTGCGAACTTCCGTGCTGATGCTTCGTCGAAATTCACGAAGAATCCTTGGGGTTTCTTCCCCTCGGTAGCTTTGGCATGGCGTCTGAGCGAAGAGCCGTTCATGCGTGACCTGGATGCCGAGTGGCTCGATAATATCAAGATCCGCGCAGGCTTCGGTCAGGTAGGTAACGACGGTATCGGTTCGTCTGCGTTCCAATATACGATGTTCTCCACTCAGGACGTGTTCGTCAGCTATCCTTTCGGTCCGAACCAGAATGCCAATCCCGCACTCTCTACTGCCGGTGCTACGCTGCTGACCCTGGTGGACGAGAATGGTAAATGGGAGACCAACCAACAATGGGATGCCGGTATCGATTTCAGTTTCTGGAACGGTAAGTTAGCCGGTACCATCGATTATTTCCGCCGCGATACGAAGGACGCGTTGCTGTATGTGAACGCTCCGGCACACGTAGGTAACCGCGGAGCACTGGTCAAGAACGTAGGAAACATCCGTAACGAAGGTGTGGAGATCTCCCTGAGTCACGATAACAGAGTGGGCAAAGTGCATTATAACATCGCTGCGAACGTATCATACCTGCATAACGAGCTGACGAAAGTGAACGGAGGTTCACCGCTCTGGGGCGACCGCACAAAGACTTATGAGGGACTGGCGCTGAACTCCTTCTGGGGCTACCAGTACGAAGGAATCTATCAGAGCGATGAAGAGGCTTTGGAGCAGTTATACTACTATACCAAAGAGGAGATCGGCATACACGCCGGTGACGCGCGGTACAAAGATGTGAACGGCGACGGCAAGCTGGATGAGGATGACAAGATGGTCATCGGTAATCCGTTCCCGAAAGTAAGCTTCGGTCTGAACCTCGGTGCGGACTTCTACGGCGTAGATATCCAACTCTTCTTCCAAGGCGTAGCAGGTAACTCCATCTACAACGCGCAACGTCAGATGTTGGAAGGCGACGGTAGCAGTTATGCCCTGGCGGATTATATGAAGGACGAAGTATGGGTAGGTTACACGCCGGCGGTACAAAACGCAATGATCAACGCCGGAGTCAATCCGTTTGAGTTAGAGAACCGTAACGGTACGATCCCTAACCCGCTCGGCTCACCGACCAATACCGAGAACTCCACACGATTCATTGAGGACGGTTCGTATCTGCGTCTGAAGAACCTGCAGATCGGTTATACCTTCCCGCTGAAGTGGACCCAGAAATTCCGTTGCAGCCGTCTGCGTCTCTATGCTACGGCATCCAACCTCTTCACCATCACCGGCTATAAGGGTTATGACCCCGAAGTAGGCGGCGGTGTGGATTACGGAAACTATCCGCAGAGCAGAACGTTCACGTTCGGTCTAAATGCAACATTCTAAAAGACCGCTTCGCTAAAAGAATAAAGACCGTTTCACTAAAAGAATAAAGACTAATATGAAAACGAATATAGTTAAGATTTTGTCCTTCGTCCTTATTCCTTGCTCCTTATTCCTTAATGGTTGTAAGGACTATCTGACGGAGATTGAGCCGGGCACGACCTTGCTGGAGGATTTCTATACCTCTACGCCTGCTCTGGTGCAGAATGTGACAGCTTGTTATACGCCGCTGATGTGGGAGTATAACCGGACTTATTGCCCGGAGTGGTTCATCGGCGATGTAGCTAGTGATGATGCGCTCAAAGGTGGTGGTTCGACCAACGATATGGCCGATGCGTACGATATAGAGAACTGGCGTACGACAGATCAGAACACCCTCCTGCTGGATTTCTACCGCGGTAACTTCATGGGAGTAGGCCGTTGTAATCTGGCGATAGAGTATATCGAGAAGACCAAGTTAGGCATCGACTCGGCTTTCAACCAGCAGATGAAAGACCGTCTCATGGGCGAAGCGCATTTCCTGCGTGCATACTATTACTTCCGTCTGGTGCGCGTCTTTGCCGGAGTGCCGATGCCGCTGCAGGTAGTAAAATCCTCCGAAGATTGGGGAATGCCCCGTTCGTCGGTAGATGAGGTTTATAACCAGATCCTCAAAGACCTCACCATCGCCCAGAAAAACCTCTGGCTCAAAAGTCAGTACGATGCGGACGATATGGGTCGTGCTACCAAAGGTGCCGCAGAAGCGATGCTGATGAAGGTGAACCTCTATATGGCTTCGCCGTTCTGGCAGGAGAAAGGAGTGAAGAAAGCTCCCGCTGATTGCTATACGGACGCGAAAGCATGGGGTGACTCCATCATCGCTTCGGGTGAGTACGGCCTCTGCACGAACTACGAGGATAACTTCACGCTGGCAGGCGAGAACGGTCCTGAGTCCGTCTTCGAAGTGCAGTATGCCGAAGTGCCTTGGGGGGACTACGGCGATGGCAATGATCCTACGAAATTCGGTTATACGGCTGGCAGCTTCACGCAGATCCTTGTTCGCAGCCGTAACTCGGAGATAGGCGGCGGATGGGGCTTCAATCACCCGACGCAGAGTCTTTACAACGAGTTTGAAGCCGGTGACCCGCGCCGTGACGTAGCGATCTTGATTCCGAGTACCAGCATCGTTCCTTCGTATCAGGAGCAGACCGATGAGAAATATCTCGGTAATAATATGGTCAATAATAAATACGGAATGTACCGTGATCCTTCCAATATAGGCGGCGGTTACGGCAAATGGAGTTTGCACGCTTCCCGCGGTCCGCTGAACAACAAGCAGATCCGTTATGCGGATGTGCTGCTGATGTACGCTGAGGCTTGCTTGGGTTTAGGCGATGCAGGAACCGCAAAGGGGTATATTGACCAAGTGCGTGACCGCGTAGGCTTGGCTCCCTGTGCGGTGGCAGACGATGCTACGCTTCGTCATGAGCGTCGTTGCGAGTTAGCGATGGAAGGTCATCGCTGGTTCGACCTCGTGCGATGGAAAGGCGTGGCAGGAACGGGTCTCAAAGCACACATGGATGCTTACAAGGCTTCGGAAAGCGAGGAGGTACAGCATCATATCCAAGAGTTCGTAGCAGGCAAACATGAGTTGTTCCCCATCCCGCAAGAGGAGAGACAACTGAACCCCACAAACATGGAGCAGAACCCCGGATACTAAAACCCCAAATAACAAAACTATACAACACTAGTTTAACTAGGAATATTAACCATTAAAAACAAAAACAATTATGAAAGCAAACAAATTTTTTGCAATCGCTTTTGCAGCGCTGACTATGGTAGGTCTAAATGCATGTAAAGACAAAAACAATGGTGGTGATGGCAACGAGCCGACTAAACCGGATCAGGAAGCCGAATTGGCATTGAACCCCACTTCTCTCCAATTGGAAGTTGGTCAGGAAGGAACGATCACCGCTACTATTGAAGTAGCATTTGAGACTTCTAATCCGGCAGCAGCAACCGTTACTCCGGCTAACGATGGCAAGAGCGCTAAAGTAACTGCAGTAGCAGAGGGTAGCGCTGTTATTACCGCTAAATCGCAAGGCGGTCAAACAAAGACCTGTATCGTCGCTGTGAAGAAAGCCGGTGGCGAAGGTGGCGCAGGTAACGCAATTGTTGCAAAACGTATTTGGCCGATTATTCTCGATGGCATGACCGCAGAAACGAACGCTAACCTTATCGCAGGTGACATTCGCCCTGATCCGGAAAATGGTAACAATCTGGATATCTGGGCTGCCGGAGAAACCTATACTGCAGGTGCAGGAACCGGAGCGAACTATTTTGGTAATAACGAAGGCTATGTATCTTTAATTGTAGCAGCTCCTGCCGGTTGGTCAGGTGGTGGATTCAATATTGGTAAGGCTACCAGTCTTCAGGCAATGAAGGATGTAAAGGATGCTATTGTCGCTAATCCTGACAAGATATTCTTGCATATTGGTATGAAAGCTACAACAGAAGGTAATCATGAGTTTTATCTGTTCGGCTCTGATGCTACGGCATTCAATATTGGTAAGGCAGCTGTAGAAAAAGGCAGCGTGATCGGTGATTTTACACGCGATGGTGCTTGGCATGGTTTTGATGTCCCGATGGCACAGTTTGCTAACGTAATCTCCGGTATTTCCATCAGTGAGACCGGTCAATATGTACTGAGCTTCTTGAGTGGTGGTACTGTTGGGTCACAACTGAATCTTGATGCAGTTTATTTCTACGAGAAGAAATAATACAAACATCATTGCTTTGGGGGAATTGGTTTTCCCCCATTGCCCTATTAGTAAAAGAAAAAGTTCAACAAATGAAAATACAGAATTATTTATTATTGATTGCCGCAGTAGTATGTATGGCGGCATGTGATCCGAAGCAGGACGAACCATCCAACGTGACTTTGGAACTCAATCCCGTGACCTTGCAATTGAAAGTGGGCGATATTGCAACCATTGATACCAAGGGCACGGCAACGAATATCGTGTGGACGAGTTCGAACGAAGAGGTGGCGAGTGTCTATTACGGCGTAGTAACCGCCAAAGCGATTGGTAAAGCGGAGATCACCGCTACTTCAGGAAAGGTGTCCGCGAAGGCGAATGTGTTTGTAACAGGAACAGACGGAGCGTCTCTGCGCATCAGTCCTCCTCTGGTATCGCTTCATGTCGGGGAACAGTTTGATTTCAAATACGGCAATACGTTTGATCTGGAGTTGAGTTGGTCCAGTTCCGATCCCTCGGTAGTACATGTAACCAATACGGGCCATGTGACAGCGCTAAAACCCGGTGTGTCCACTATCACCTTGTCAACGCCCGTAGAGAGTGTCACCGCCACCGTTACTGTATCCCATAACTGGGGCGAATACCAACTGGTATGGTCCGATGAGTTTAACGGTAATGCGCTGGATGAAGGCACATGGAGCTATAACATCGGCGGCAACGGGTGGGGAAATAACGAGAAGCAGTATTACACCACCCGTCCGGAGAATATCCGTGTGCAGAACGGATGTCTGGAGATAGAGGCGCGTAAAGAGCAATACGAGAACAACAACTATACTTCTGCCCGTATCATGAGCAAGAACAAGAAGACCTTTACGTACGGCAAGATGGCTGCGCGTATCAAGTTCCCCGGAGGAAAGGGTACATGGCCTGCGTTCTGGATGATGGGCAACAGCGGCGGATGGCCTAACTGCGGCGAGATAGATATCATCGAGCATATCGGTTCGCAAGACACCCGTGCATCGTTTGCGCTCCATACCGTCATGAAAAACGGTATGAAAGGTAATAACTGGGCGAATACGCATTTCTTCGATAATCCTCTGTCCGCGGACTTCCATACCTATGGCATCGAGTGGGCACAAGAAGAGAAAGAAGGCAAGGATGTCATCCGGTTCTTCGTGGACGATGTGCAATATGCCGAGGTATGGGAAGAGCAAATCGACAATAACGACTATTGGCCGTTTAACAAACCCTTCTTCTTTATCATTAACCTCGCTATCGGAGGAAACATGGGCGGAACAGTGGATGACGGTATTTTTGCACAACAACGTATCATGTACGTAGATTGGGTACGCGTATGGCAACGGCAAGAACAATAATCTTCGCAGCACTGGTGCTTTTCTTTGCGGCATGTCAGCCCCCAGAGACTCCTTCTCCGTCGGACGAGACGAACGTGGTGGATGTGATGCCCAAATCCGCTAAGCGCGGTGTGGCTTTCTCCTTCAACCAACCGACGGATCTGCCGCTGCTGTCGCCTTATACCAGCTGGGATTACAACTGGGGCAATACGCCTTCTGACGATGCAGCGATGTGGTTTGATGCCAACGAGATGGATTTCTGCCCGATGTGCTGGAACGGCAATTACAGCGCAGACAAGATCCGTGCGTTCGTAGCCGCGCATCCCAATACTAAATATCTGCTGGCGTTCAACGAACCAAACCTGACGGACCAAGCGAATATGACGCCGTCCAAAGCAGCAGAGTTATGGCCGCCGGTAGTGGATTTAGCCAAAGAGCTGAACCTCAAACTGGTCTCTCCGGCTATGAACTACGGTACGCTCGCGGGCTACAGCGACCCCATCAAATGGCTCGATGAGTTCTTTGCACAACCCGGTGTCTCTCTGGATGATATAGATGCGATAGCTATCCACTGCTATATGTCTTCGCCGTCCGCTGTACAGGGATTTATTGAGAAATTTGAGAAATACAACAAACCTATCTGGATGACGGAGTTCTGTGCGTGGGACCCGGCGCCAAGCGGTTATCCTACGCAGATGGATTATATGTGTGCGGTGCTTCATTATATGGAGAGCAGCCCGTCTGTAGAACGCTATGCATGGTTCATGCCGCGCATGAGCGGAAAAGTAGAGTCTGTGCCCTACAATCAGTTGCTGACGCACGATTATCCGGCAGACCTCACGGAGTTAGGGAAGATGTATTGCTATTTCTCTCCGATGGATAAATCCGTCTGGCTGAGGGCGAATCGTCTGATCCTGGCATCCGAGTATGTCCGCGTAGCAAGCAACAACATGCCGCTGAGGCCTTCTACCGATGAGGCCGCGCTGGCTGCTGTAGGGCATGACGGACTGATGATTACGAATTTTGCAGCCGGACAGGAAATTGATTACCAGCTCTATTTGCCGGCAGGCAGCAAGGAAATCACACTCCGCTATTGCGGATATAGCAATTCCATATGCGAGGTGCTGGTGGACGGTGTTTCGCAGAACTATATCGATATGCCCCGCAACGGCAGCAACACAGAATGGGTAGAGGCTTCTACGGAGATCAAGATGCCCAAAGGCAAACATACAGTAACGCTGAAACTATTCAGCGGAAGTTGCTACCTAAGTGCGTTTGAAATAAAATAGTATATGATGAAAAAGATATTCTTTATAGCATGTGTGCTATGTGCCGCGACAATGCAGGCGCAAACAACCGTAGATGATTTTGAGAACTCATCCAAGACATGGAATACCGTTTCCTGTGGCAATGAGATAGTGGACAACCCTTATCAGGACGGGCTGAATCTCAGCAGCAAGTGCCTGCAGATTGTGCGTGCACCTCAGTGTGATAACTGGTCAGGGGCTATTTATACATTGCCGCAAGCCGTGACGGGTTATAGATACGTGCACGCGCTTATGTATCGCAATAACAGCCACCAACCGAACCTGAAAGTGACGGATAATGGCGAAAACCTTGATATGGTACCGGTGAATACTATCGTTGCCAATCAATGGCAGGATGTGGTATTCGATATCAGCGGCAAAGCGCAGGTTGACTACCTGATGTTTATGGCTGACCGTGACGAGATTACAGAAAACGCCGTTGTGCTGATTGACGATGTGATCTTCTCCAATGATGCCACTCCCCGTACCACTCCTAATGCCCAATGCGCCGACGAAGCGGAACCGGGACAGGACGGGGAATATACACTTGTTTGGAACGAGGATTTCACGGATGGAGCATTGGATACCAAAGTGTGGAATATTGAGGTCAACGGCGACGGCGGAGGCAACAACGAGTTGCAGTACTACTGCGAGAAAGGAGTGTCCGTAGGTGCCGAACCGACGACGGGTAAGCAATGTCTCATTCTGACAGCCACCAAAGAGGATTATCAGGGTAAGAAATGTACCTCCGGCCGTGTGAACAGCAAGCATAAACTGCATTATACGTACGGCAAGATTGAGGCGCGTATCAAGTTTCCTCAGACGGCTAACGGTCTATGGCCGGCGTTCTGGCAGTTAGGAGAGAATATTGACGAGGTGGGATGGCCCAAATGCGGCGAGACGGATATCATCGAGATGGGGCATCAGAACGGTTTTAACAACCGTCAGGACCGCTATTTCAATGGTGCGATGCATTTAGGTCGTGCGTGGGATGCCGTTTGGGGTGATGCACAAGCCTCGGAATGGTCCTATTCGCTGCAAGATACCTTCCATATTCTGACGATGGTTTGGACACCGACCTCCGTAGATATGTATATGGATAAGGATGCACACCAGGAGAACAAAGCGTATTTCCATGCGAATCTGGAACCCAATGACGATGCAAACTATAACCGGCAGTTGGTGTTCGGCAAACCGAACTTTATCATCGCCAATCTGGCGGTAGGCGGCAACTTCCCGGGAATATACAATATCAGCGGTGTAACGGCTTTGGCTAATGGTCCGCGGAAGATGTATATCGACTGGATCCGCATCTACCAGCGCGGCGATGCGAACGAGAGTTTCGTTTGTCCATCTGCTTCGGATCCGATTGAGCCGGAAGGAACGGAGAACAACCTCTCCCCAACCCTCCCCTCAAGGGAGGGAGAGAAGGTGCTTCGCAACGGGCAACTCTTAATCCGCAGAGGAGAACATATTTATACAATAACCGGACAAATCGTAGAATAATGCGTCGATTATCAATGATCAATTATCAATTATCAATTATTGCCATCTGCTTTTTGCTTACATCGTGTGCAAAAAACGAATGGCAGTTGGTATGGAGCGATGAGTTTGATGGCGAAACGCTCAACACCGCTTATTGGAACGTGGAGGACAACGCCCGAGGAGGCGGCAATGCAGAGTTGCAGTACTATGCGCCGAAGAACGTGACGATAGAGAAACATCCTCTATCCGGCGAGTCGTGTCTGGTACTCAATGCGCAACGGGAGAACTACAAGAACAGGCCTTGCACCTCTGCGCGTCTGAACACCCACGACAAAGTGACGGTGGAGTACGGAAAAGTAGAAGCACGTATCGCTTTTCCTCATACGGCGGACGGCTTATGGCCTGCGTTCTGGATGTTAGGAAATAACCTCGCCACCAATCTCGGTAACAACGACGACGTGGATAAACGTGCGGCGCAGTTAGCAGCCGAAGGCAGAGTCGTTTGGCCCAAATGCGGCGAGATAGATATCTGCGAGATGGGTCATCATACGGGAATAGAGAACGGCACGCAGGACCGATTCTTCAACGGTGCGTGCCACTGGGGCGAGAGCTTTAATAACGGTGCGTACCCTAATTTCGGTCAGTTCAAGACGGCGGATTATCCGGTGCAGGGAGATTTTCATCTCTATACGCTGATCTGGAGCGAGGACTCGATAGCTATGTATCTGGATCAGGATAAGTTCCCCGAGGCAGAGCCGTATTTCCAGCTCTCGCTGCGGAACAAAGAAGTGAACGAACCGGGACATTATTTCAACCATCCGTTCTATCTGGTGCTGAACTTGTCGGTCGGAGGTTTCTTCCCGCAGATGCCGGCAGCAGAGAAATATCCGGAGGTGATTACAGAAGATGATCCTTCGTTCCAGAAAGTAACCGCGCTGCCGGCAGACGGCACGCCGGTAAAGATGTATGTGGACTATATCCGCGTGTTTAAAAAGAACTCGTAATTACGTAATTACGTAATCACGTAATAAAAAAGTAGAAAGCGATGAAACTATCTATTCGAGAAAAATTTGGTTACAGTTTAGGTGATACCGCGTCCCATTTTGTGTGGGACTTAGTCGGTTTCTGGTTGCTAATCTTTTACACGGACATCTATGGTCTGAGTCCGGCTTTGGCAGGTGTGATCATGTTTGTCGGCAGTATCTGGGATGCGATCATGGATCCTGTGGTAGGTATCATCTCCGACCGCACGAACAGCCGCTGGGGTAAGTTCCGTCCGTATCTGTTGTTCGGATCGGTACCATACGCCATTCTGGCAGTATTGGCGTTCACAACGCCGGAGTTCGGACTGAATGGTAAGTTCGCTTATGCGCTCATTACTTGTCTGTTGCTGCGCACGGCGTATGCGTTTGTGAACCTGCCGTACAGTTCGCTTTCTGCAGTCATGACAGATGACTCCAACGAGCGTGCGGGACTGAATACCTATCGTTTTATCGCTGCGTATATCGGTCAGTTTATCGTTACCGGCGCAGCGCTGTATCTCGTCAAATGGCTTGGTGCCATCGGTAATGACGGCGTAGTGAATCAGGCGCAGGGATACCAATATACGGTCGGTCTGTTCGGTGTGCTGAGTATTGCGTTCTTCCTTATCTCTTTTGCAACCACCAAAGAGCGTGTGCCGCAACCGGAAAAACAGGACAGCAATGTACTGAAAGATTTCAAGTACCTGTTTATGAATAAGGCATGGATCGTGCTGACGTGCGTGGGTATCGTATCGTTTATCATGTTTGCGATGCAGAATGCTGCGATTGCTTATTACTTTAAGTATTATATCCACGACGCGGAGAACGTACAGCTCTTCAATGTGCTCGGAACCGTGGCGCTGATTGTAGCGCTGCCGGCGTCTAAACCGCTTGCTAAACGATTTGGCAATAAAGCCGTCTATATCATGTCGTCTATCGTGTCGGGAATATTCTTCTCGCTCATCTTCGTAGCGGGCGATAACTTACCACTGGTTTATACCTTTAATATCCTTGCGAAGATGACGTACGCGCCGGCTGTTCCGCTCTTATGGACGATGCTGGCGGATGTAGCAGATTACGGCGAGTGGAAGTTCAACAGACGCACAACAGGTCTCTGTTTCTCGGCTTCGGTGCTCGCGCAGAAACTCGGTTGGGCAATCGGTGCTGCTGCCGCAGGATGGTTGCTGAGCGTGACGCATTTTATTGCAAATGCCGATGTGCAATCCGACAGCGCAATGATGGGAATACGACTGCTGGTAAGCGTCATTCCGGGTGTGCTGTATGCTTCGTGCGCCATCGTTATGGCGTTCTATAATCTGGATAATGCGACGATGGTGCAGATGAAAAATGAATTGGAAGCCCGTCGCATAAATAGTAAATGACCAAATAGTAAATGACTTTATGGTTAAGGGACAATTTATTACGATCAACGGAGAGCGATTCTATGAGATCGCCAATTACAACGAGATGCAGCCTTTCTTCATCTCGTTAGCTTCAGACACGGATTTATGGATGTACCTCTCTTCGACGGGCGGACTGACCTGTGGTCGTCGCTCACCGGGAGAAGCGCTCTTCCCGTATTACACCGACGATAAGATCACCGAGAACTACGAGACGACGGGTCCGAAGACGGTTATCCGGGTGAAGGGCGAATCGTTTCAAGTGAACGGAGATCTGCTCTGGAGACCTTTCTCTGCGCAGCAACAGGATGTGTTTGTGCTCTCCCGTAAGATTGCCAAATCGATGGTGGGTAACCAGATTGTTTTTTGTGAAGAGAACCACACGCTCAAACTGCGTTTCTCTTATCTCTGGGCGCCGGCAGGCAAACACGGATGGGTACGTCGTGCGACCTTGGAGAACTTAGGTAACCGCGTAACCGAAGTAGAGATAGACGACCGTCTATTGAACGTCCTTCCGGCTGGTGTGGAACGAAAGACGCAGAATGAGTTCTCGACCTTGGTGGACGGGTATAAGAAGACCGAACTGATTGAGGTGGAGAACCGAAAGTCCCACGAGAAGGTCGGTCTGGCTCTCTTCCGTATGGAAGCGATTCTCGTGGACCGCGCAGAACCCTCTGAATCCCTCACATGTAATACCGTGTATGGTCTAGGATTACCCTTAGTTAACTATTGTTTGACTCCTTCTAAGGGTGTGCGGGGTGCTTTCGTGGCGCAAGCGAGTGTGCATCTGGCGGCGCGAGGTGCGCAGACGTGGTATAATGTGCTGGATGTGAGTCAGGACGCCGTGGCTGTGCATGAGTTGATGCATTTTGTGGCGCGTGAGGATGCAATAGAGCAGATTGAGGCGGCGATGGCGCAATCGACAGAGACCTTACGGACTATTGTGGCGAAGAACGACGGTGTGCAGCATTCCGGTGACGAGGCGAACGATGCGCGGCATTTCGCGAATGTGCTCTTTAATACCATGCGCGGAGGATATTATCTGACGTACCCGCCGAAAAAAGGAGAAGAGGATTTGCCGCTTACGTTCGGACGTCGGCATGGGGATCCTTCACGGCCTTGGAACCTCTTCTCGATTCGCGTGCAGGATGAGGAAGGAAAGCCGGTAGTCGCTTATCAGGGCAATTGGCGGGATATTTTCCAGAACTGGGAAGCGCTCTCGTTCAGTTATCCGCTCTTTATTAATCATATCATCGCCAAATTTCTGAACGCCACTACGGCGGACGGCTATAACCCGTATCGGATCTCCAATGAAGGTATCGACTGGGAAGTGATTGAGCCGGAGAACCCGTGGTCGAATATCGGCTATTGGGGAGACCATCAGATTATTTATCTCTTGAAACTGTTAGAACTCAGTTATCACCATGCGCCGGAGACTTTGCGCGGCTTGCTCAATGAGCGGAAGTATGCGTTCGCGAACGTGCCATACCGCCTCAAATCGTACGCGGAGATCGTGGCCGATCCGAAAAACAGTATCACTTTTGATGACGAGTTACACCAACGTATCATGGAGCTGGTACCGAAGATGGGTGCGGACGCCAAACTGATTCTGGACGAGAAGGGAGAGGTCTATCGGACTACGATGGCGGATAAGTTGTTGATTCCGCTGCTGACCAAACTGTCGAATTTCATTCCTGAAGCGGGTATCTGGATGAACACGCTTCGTCCCGAATGGAATGATGCCAACAATGCCCTGGTGGGTTACGGCGCATCGATGGTGACGCTGTGTTACATGCGGCGGTACGTGGCTTTTCTGCGCCAACTGATCGAGAGCGATGTGGAGATCGGCGAAGAGACGATGGATTTCCTGCGGGCGATTCGTCAGGCGTATATGAATGGCAACAGGAAGCAGTTTACGGATACTGTCGGCTCTGCCGGAGAGAGTTACCGCACGCGTGTTTATGCGGGAATAAGCGGCAAAACGGAGACCCTAGAACTGAAAGAGTTGCAGGATTTCTGCGACGCGACGCTCAATAAGATCGATGAGTCTATCCGCGCCAATAAACGCGAGGACGGGCTGTACGAGGCATATAACCTGATCCGTTTTGCGGAGAACACCATCGAGGTGTCGCATCTCTATGAGATGCTGGAAGGACAGGTAGCTGTGCTCTCTTCGGGCTTGTTGTCCGGAGAAGAAGCGGCGGATCTGCTGGACGCTATGCGTGCTTCGGCACTCTATCGCGAGGATCAGCGGAGTTATATGTTGTACCCGAATCGCAAAAGACCTTCGTTCCTGGAAATGAATAATCTTCCGGAGGAAGCGAAATTGCAGCCGGTGGTACAGAAATATCTCGGAACGATTTTGAAACAAGACTGCGACGGCGGCATCCATTTCGATGCGCAATACCGCAATGCCAATAACTTACCGGAAGAGCTGAAGGACTTGTATGAGTCGGTCTTCCATCACCACGCGTTCACCGGTCGTTCCGGTACGTTCTATAAGTACGAAGGCCTCGGCTGTATCTATTGGCACATGGTGAGCAAGTTGCTGTTAGCAGTAGGAGAGAATATTCAGCATGCAGCTATCAGCCATCAGCATTCAGCCATCAGCCGCTTGCGCGATCATTATTTTGCCATCCGCGAGGGTATCGGTTCGCACAAGCGGCCGGATGAGTACGGGGCATTCCCCTTCGATCCGTATTCGCATACGCCGACCATGGCAGGTGTGCAACAACCGGGAATGACCGGACAGGTGAAGGAAGATATCATCAGCCGGTGGTTCGAGTTAGGCGTCTCTGTGCGCGACGGACAGATCACTTTTGCACCGACGATGCTGCGCGACGAGGATTTCAAAGACGGCGAGTTGCGGTTCACTTACTGCGGAACGGAGATTGTTTATAGTCGAAAGTCGAAAGTCGAAAGTCGAAAGACATTCACGCTTTCCAAAGAGCAAAGTGCACATCTCTTTGCCCGTGACGGCGAGATCAAACAGTTAATTATAGAGTTATGAGAAATACAATCTTTTTATTCGCGCTCTGCGCACTGAGTGCCTGCACGGCGAAAGTGCCTTCTGCCCATGTTTGGCTGACTTCCGAGGCCGGAGATAAATGTGCCAAGAAAGAGGCGGTGGTGTTTAAGAAAGACACGGCGGAGAATGCCGTTGTGATCAACCCCTCCGAGACGAGACAGACGATTGATGGTTTCGGCGGCTCGCTGACGGAGAGTTCGGCTTTTGTGTTGGCATGTCTGCCTGTAGAGAAACGTCAGGCGGTGTTGGAGGAATTATATGGTGAAAATGGAGCCAATTTCTCCATGAGCCGCACGCAGATCGGTGCGTCGGATTTCTCCGTAGAAGGTAAATACTCGTTGGCGGAAGAGGACGGCGATGTGGAGCTGCGTTCGTTTACGCTGGATCGCGATAAAGAGGGATTTGCGAAAGCGCAATACCCGCAGATTCAGGACGAACACTATGATCTCTATCATCTGATGAAAGATGTCTGGGCAATCAAACAGGCTCAAACCGATAAAGAGTATCGTATCGTGGCGAACACCTGGACGGCACCGGCGTGGATGAAAGAGAATAAGAAATACTACGAGCGCGAGAATGGTTTCCATCGCGGCGGTGCGTTGTTGCCGGAATACTATGATACCTATGCGCGCTATCTGGTTAAATACGTTCAGGCATGGAAGGCTGAGGGTGTAGATATTTGGGCACTCACGCCTGTGAACGAACCGATGGGCAATGACGGTGGATGGGAGAGTATGGATTTCTCGCCGGCTGTTGAGGCAGAGTTCATCGGTCAGTATATGCGTCCGCGTTTGGATGAAAGCGGTTTTCAGGATGTGAAGATCCTTGGTTTTGACCAGAATATCTTCGAGATGGGTCCTTACACAGCGGCTATCTACGGCGATTCGCTGGCGAATGCTGCTACGGCAGGCATGGCGGTACACTGGTATGGCTCGACGATTGACTGTTTCCCGAACGTGCTGGATTCCGTACACGCGCTTTATCCCGAGAAGACCATCCTGCATACTGAGGGATGTATTGATAACCTGGGCTGCGAACCGTGGGACGGTGTGACCGATCCTGAGGGATTCAAAGAGTCCGGATGGTTCGGAAACGACGCTTTCTGGTG
Source organism: uncultured Bacteroidales bacterium (assembly GCA_945828585.1). Taxonomy (GTDB): domain Bacteria; phylum Bacteroidota; class Bacteroidia; order Bacteroidales; family Paludibacteraceae; genus Colicola. The sequence continues at coordinate 20,171 of CALZRN010000008.1, forward strand.
GAACAAAGTGGCTACCGATTGGGCGTATTCGACCCGCTGGGCAGGCGATACGCATCCTAAGTATGCGGGAGTGCATCGCTACGCGCGCTATGTAATAGAAGGAATGAACCACTGGCTGACGGGCTTCATTGACTGGAATATCGTGCTGGACTCCATCGGCGGACCGAACCACGTGAATAATTTCGCGGCAGCACCGGTGATGATTGATTACGAGAAGGAAAATATCTATTACACGCCGTATTATTATGTTCTCAAGCAATTCAGTCGCTCCATGCGTCCGGGCGATCAGGTAATCAGTTGTCAACCTTCAGAAATCAGCGATCAGATTTTTGTCTGCGCGACGAAGAACGCAGAGGGACAGATTGCTGTGAATATCCTCAATACCGGCGAGGCAACTTCTTTCCCGCTGCAGATAGGCGAGTACTGCGCGACGGTGGATATGCCGGCGAATAGTGTAGAAACAATATTGGTGAAACTGTAAGGTGTGAAACGGAGTCTTTTGCCTTTGAGCGCAGCGGTCTTTCTTCTTTCAGCGATAGCGGTCTCCTCTTTCGCGCAAACCCCGGTGTCCTTGGGCGCAGGTTCGTATGCTTCGTACGTGCCGCTGTCCAAGAGTCATACCTCGGCTCACGGCGGTTGTCAGGCGTACCAGATGGAGCATCGCAGACTCTATCTGCCGGACTCGCTTTTGGCGCGGTTGGGTGCTCCCGATGGTTCGCACGAGGGCTCTCTGGCGCTGCCGACGAATGATTGGTGGACGCACGCACTCGTCAATACCTGGACCGGTAAACTATGGTTTTATCCCGGTTGGGCAGAGGCAAAAGACGGTGAACTGACGATTGGTTATCCGTCCTATTGGGAGCCCACGGGCTGTGAGGTTAAATGGGACACACCGCTCTCGGTGACGTTTAAGAAGACCGCTACCGGTAAGAATGCAGCTTTTCAGGAAGCGCTCGTCGATAGCTGGTCGGATTTCGCGATGTCGTTTATCATGCAGGACGGCGAGGATTGGGTGCGCGTGACGTGTATGGAAGGTTCGCCGCTCGTCTGGCTTGAGGCGTCCGGAATCACGATGCAGGTTACCAATCCCAATAGCGCCCGATATGCGGTCTTTACGGACACGGATAAGCTCACAATCGCTTTGCTTACGGATGGTTTAGACGCTGCGGCATGTGCGCCATACGCGTTCCAAATCCCGCGTAAGACTACTTTCTCGTACGCTTATAATGCCGCTACCTCGTCGCTCACAACGACTTTTCATGTGGACAAATCTGTCCTCATGGGCTTCCTGCCGCATCATTACTACGACTCAAATGGCCAAATGGTAAATGACCAAATGGTCAATGGTTCGTATCTCTCTCCTCGCGGCACGATGAGGCTATATTCGGGAAACGATTTTACCTTCACTTATCCGGTGCATTCGTTCCTGCCGTTCTTCCCGGCTCCGATGGAGTGGGGAGAGGAGTTCTCGGCAGCCCGTATGGCAGCGCTCAATGCGGATTATGCCAAGCGTGGTTCGTTCGGTGGAGATACCTATTGGGGCGGCAAAGGCCTTACGCAGATGGCGCATTACATGACTTTTGCGCTGCAGATGGGCGATACGGCTACTTTCCGTATGGCGAAGAATCGTCTGAAAGAAGTGCTGGTTAACTGGTACACCTTCACGCCGGGCGAAGAGCGGTTCTATTTTGCGCGTTACCCGAAATGGGGTGCACTCATCGGCATGGATCCTTCTTATGACTCGGATACCTTCAATGACCACCATTTCCATTACGGTTATTTCGTCTATGCTTCGGCGCTGCTGTGCATGCTGGATGATGATTTCCGCACGAACTACGGTCTGATGGCGCGGGAGGTGGCACGCGATTATGCCAACTGGCAGCGTTCGGCGGACGAACCGTGGTTCCGTACGTTCAATCCTTATTGCGGACATTCGTTTGCAGGAGGATTGGGTAATGCCGGCAACGGTAACGGTCAGGAGTCCTCGTCGGAAGCGATACAAGGCTGGGGTGGCGTATGGCTACTCGGCGCTGCGCTGCAGGACCAGGAGATGTTGGAGGCAGGAATCATGGGCTATACCCTCGAGACGCGTGCGACGGCGGAGTATTGGTTTGATAAGAAAAGGCGGAATATCGATTTTACCAAATATAACCACCCCTATTGCTGCAACCTGACGATGCAAGGCGTGGGCTGGTGGACATGGTTCTCCGGCGACCCGGTATGGATGCATTCCATCCAATGGCTGCCTATCTCACCGATACTAACCAACTATTTCAGCGAAGACCTGCCTTTCGCCAAATGGGACTACACGCAGATGTACGCTACCAAAGAGGTCGGTAATTACGAAGCCCCGCAAGGCGGTTTGGGAGATGAGTCGGGTCTGGGCAATGTGTGTCTGTCGTACCTCTCGCTCTTCGATGCGGATTCGGCGATTCATGTGTGGGACAGAATGGATCAGATGGGAAAGGCACTGGCGAAGAACCCCGACACGGGCGGTATCACCTACTGGCTCGCACATTCGCATAAGGGTTTGGGCGAGAAGCGGTATGATATCTTTGCTTCGCATCCGATGGCGTGCGCTTATACGGACACCCTCAGCGGACGCATGACATACGCGGTTTATAATGTGGCTCAGACGCCGCTATCCGTGCATTTCTTCGGGGCAAAAGACACTACGGTAACTGTGCCGCATGGCCTGACGCTAATCTCCGGTGCGGAGATCCGCACGGTAGCGACCATCGAAGATGAAGAGGAGACGATCGAACCCGACCCGATGGCTTGGGATTTGCCGTATCCGAATCTCGCGCTCCATAAACCCGTGACGGTCTCTTCGTTTGAGAACGCCGGTTGTGTGGCGGCAAACCTCACGGACGGCAAGACGGACACACGCTGGGGATCGACGCATCACGATGGAGAATGGGCGATGGTGGATCTGGGCGAGGTATGTTTTATCGACCATCTAATCCTGCGTTGGGAGACAGCCTTTGCGTCCGAATACGAACTCGCACTCTCGTCTGACGGCAGCACATGGCATAGCGCTATATACGCTTCTGCCGGCGGTGTAGAAAGAATCTCCCTTCCCTTCAGGGAGGGGCAGGAGGTAGGCCCCACTCGCGCTCGATATATCCGCTTGACGGGACTCCAACGCGCTACGCAATACGGTACTTCGCTCTTTGAACTGGAGGCGTATGGACGACCGCTGCCCGGCGACCCGGAAGCGATCTTCGTGGTAGCCCTCTCTGCGTCCGACACCGTCCTTCAGCAGGGGCAGACGACCACCCTCACCACAACGGCGTATAACTTCAACGGAGCAATTATCTCCACCTCTTCGGAGCAGAAGACATACCCCGACTACGGTCTCTTCACGGAGACCCGCACGGTCGGTGGTTGTTCGGCTTCTCTCACGATCATCGTCATGGAGACCGAGATGGCGGCTACGGCAGAGGTGACACCCGCAGAAGTGACTATGCCAATCGGTACGCAGCAGACGTTTGTCGTCTCCATCCTCAATCAGTTCGGCGACGTCATGGATACCTGCAACTCGGTTTATCTCGCCACCCAAGTGGGCGATCACGAACTCGTCTTCCCGTGCTTTGAGAGAACCGACACGGCGATCGTGCACGTCCTGCCGTTTGAGGAAGTGAACCTCGCGCTCCATAAACCCGCAACGGCTTCGGGAGCCGAAGGAGATGGAACGGCAGCGCCAAAAGCCGTGGACGGCAAGATGGACACACGCTGGTCCAGCCGCTTCCAAGATAACGAGTGGATAGCGGTCAATCTGGAGAATTGTTACCTCCTGACGCAAGTACGGCTCATCTGGGAGAATGCGTATGCGACTTCTTTTGACATCCAGGTCAGCTCCGACGGGGAGAACTACACGACCGTCAAATCGATTTCCGGTGCTAAAGGCGGCACGCAGACCCACGACATCCGCATCCATAACGAACCCGTGGAGGCACAGTTTGTGCGCATCTTCTGCAAGACCCGCAACACCGGCTACGGCGCGTCCCTGTGGGAGTTAGAGGTCTATGGAGAAGGCCTCTGCGACCCGATTATAACCGCTATCGAAAATATAAATCCTAAATTTGAAATCATAAATCACAAATTCATCCACCATGGGCAGATATACATTTCGCGCAACGGTGCTGTCTATACTATTGATGGCCGTCAGTGCGTGCTCCCACAAGAGCGCTGAAGATCAGTTTATTGATGACCTCCTCTCCCGTATGACGCTGGAGGAGAAGATCGGACAGATGAACCAACTCGACCCCTCGTGGAACGCCGAAGAGAAAGAGGCGCTTATCCGCGAAGGCAAAGTGGGTTCGATCTTCAATATCGTCGGAGCGAAAGAAGTGAACCGCTTGCAACGGATGGCGGTGGAGGAGACCCGTCTGGGGATTCCTTTGGTGGCTGCGCGTGACGTCATTCACGGCTTCAAGACCATCTATCCCATTCCGCTGGGACAGGGTGCTACATTCAATCCCGAACTGATTGAACAAGCGGCGCAAGCTACTGCGAAAGAGGCGTACCAATATGGTATCCGTTGGGCATTCTCGCCCATGGTGGATGTGGCGCATGATCCCCGTTGGGGACGTGTGGCGGAGGGCTACGGCGAAGATCCGTATCTCACCTCCGTCATGGGCGCCGCTACCGTCCGTGGATATCAACATGAATTGTCTTTCAGTCCTCAGGACGGTCTTTCAGCAAAGCGGTCTGTCAGTGAAACGGTCTATCAGTCCGAAGGACGGTCTGCCGGTCTGACGAGACCGGCTATGGCTGCCTGCGTCAAGCATTTTGCCGGCTATTCGGCTTCGGAAGGCGGACGCGATTATAACACCACTTGGATCCCCGAGACCCAGCTCCGCGATATCTACCTGCCGCCGTTCAAGGCTGCAGTAGAAGCCGGTGCGATGAGTCTGATGTGCTCGTTTAACGATCTCAACGGACTTCCTTCGTCTGCGAATCATCATCTGAATGTGGATATCCTTCGTGACGAGTGGCACTCCGATGCGCTCCTTGTCAGCGACTGGGGTTCCGGTTCCGACCTCGTGCCCCATGGCCTCTGCGCAGATAAGAAAGAAGCGGCGCTGCGTTGCATCAATGCTCGCATGGAGATGGACATGCAGGGAAATATTTATAACGACTACTTGGCGGAACTGGTAGCGGAAGGCAAAGTGAAGGAGTCGCAGATTGATGAATGTGTTCGCTCCATCCTCCGTCTCAAATACCGTCTCGGTCTTTTCGATAACCCTTACGTCCCGGAAGATACACCGGATCCCGGAGACGCCGAACTTGCTCTCCGCGTAGCCGAGGAATCCGCCGTCCTGCTCAAGAACAACGGCATCCTGCCTTTGTCTGTCAGTCCGCAGGACGATCTGTGTTCTGTCAGCGCCAGCGGTCTGTCCGCGAAGCAGTCTATCTTAATCACCGGCCCTCTTGCCCACCAGAAGAAAGAACAACTCGGTACGTGGGTCTTTGATGGCGATACCTCCTTGAGTATCACGCCATTGGAAGCCTTTCAACTTTCAACTTTCAACTTTCAACTTTTATATGAGCCCGGCCTCACGTACTCTCGCGATAAGAACCCTGCCGGCATAGCCAAAGCCGTTGCGGCAGCGAAGAAAGCCGACGTTATCCTTTATTTCTGCGGCGAAGAAGCCATCCTCTCCGGCGAAGCCCGTTGCCGTGCGAACCTCGATCTGCCGGGCGCACAAGTGGAAATGATGGACGCCCTCGTAGCCACCGGCAAACCCGTCGTCATGATTGTGATGGCAGGACGTCCGCTGACCATCGGTCGTCAGGTTGATCAAGCCGCTGCTGTCCTCTACGCCTTCCACGGCGGAACGATGGCCGGACCGGCACTCTTCAATATCCTCACGGGCATCACGGTTCCTTCGGGAAAACTGCCGATGACCTTCCCCAAGATGGTCGGGCAGATTCCGCTGTACTATAACCGTCATAACACCGGCCGGCCGTCATACGACCCGCCGATGTTGATAGACTCCATTCCTATCGGCTGCCCACAGTTCTCCATCGGACAATCTTCCTATTGGCTCGAGACACCTACCGAACCGCTCTTCCCCTTCGGTTTTGGACTGAGCTATACTACCTTCGAGTACGGCGAGACAAAAGTCTGTCAGTCCGAAGGACGGTCTGTCAGTCCGAAGGACGGTCTGTACACGGTATCGTGTACTATCAAGAACACCGGCTCCTATGATGCCTACGAAACCCCGCAACTATATGTCCGCCAGCTCTCAGGAGACTTGGTTCGGCCGCTTTGCGAACTGAAGGGTTTCCAGAAGATTTTCATCCCTGCCGGCGAGACGCGCGAGGTGACTTTTACCCTCACGGACGACGATCTCGGATACTGGCATGAGTCTCACGACGGCCTTTCCAGCCGCGTCTGGTTTGCCACCGACTCAGCCTCTTTCCGCTTCGCTATCCTCCCGCATTCACAACCGCTCGTTCCTAAAGATAAATAGTCTCCAGGTAAAAGATAAACTCCACCGAACAAAATCTCCACAAATTACTGAATTTTTTCAAGAATATTTGCGTATTTCAATTATTTTTACTACCTTTGCGCCGATTTTTAACTTTTGAAAGTAATATAAATGACAACAATGTTACTTTCGAGAGTATAAAATAGACTGATTATTAACCTTTATAAAGTAAAGATATGGAGCAATTAGTTAATTTCTTTTACAGACTATTGGATCGATATTCCGGATTCACGCAGATGCGTTATTTGTATGACGAGATTACTTGGAAGGACCAACTTATTCTGATTCGCGGACCGAAGGGTTCCGGAAAAACAACCATGCTGATGCAGCATATTCTGCGTACATTCCCAGATAAGAGTAAAGTGCTGTACTGCTCTGTAGATCATTTCTGGTTTGCGTCTCACACACTGTTAGATCTGGCGGAATATACGTACACGCATGATATAACGCATCTGTTTTTGGACGAGATACACAAGTATGGGAATTGGGCGCAAGAACTCAAGAATATTTACGACGGCTATCCTAAGTTACATGTGGTAGTAACTGGCAGTAATGCCTTGGATATTATTCATCAGATGTACGATTTGTCCCGTCGTTGCCGCGTTTATACGATGCATGGCATGAGTTTCCGCGAATATCTTAGTCTGGAAGGTGTGGCGAATTTGCCGGTTGTGTCACTGGATGAATTGGTTAATCGCCATTTAGAAATCAGCCGTGATATCACGATTAAACAAAATGTCAAAGTACTGCTGCATTTTGAGCGCTATATCAAGGAGGGGTATTATCCGTTCTACCGCGATGAGTCCATGAACTTTGGAGAACGATTAAGCCAAGTCATTGACACGATTATCTTCAATGAGATACCTGCAGTCTCCAATTTGGAATACGAATCAGTATATAAAATCAAGCCTCTGTTGGCTGTCTTGGCGCAGCAAAATCCATATACGCTAAACATTTCCGCATTGGGCAAATCGCTGAACGCTTCGCGGAATGTGCTGCTTAAACTAATCGAACTATTGGATCAAGCGGCCTTGATTCGCCGGTTATATGCGGCTTCTGAAGATTGGGAACAAGTCAATAAGCCGGAGAAGATTTTGTTCAACAACACAAACCTGATGTATGCTTTGTCTCCTAATGCAGATACAGGGACAATGCGCGAGACGTTCTGCGCCTCCATGTTGGCGAAGGGACACAAGATCGCCATGCCTGAGAAAGGAGACATTGTAGCAGACAAACTGTATCTGTTTGAAGTCGGTGGCAAAAGCAAAGGTTTTGGGCAGATTGCCAAGATTCCGAATAGTTATGTCGTTGCTGACGGCATTGACATGGGATTTGAAAACAAAATCCCATTATGGATGTTCGGCCTTCTATACTAATCACTATAACAAATACTTTTAAAAGCGGTAATCCACAAGAAAATACAAAAACGCATAAAAATGGCACTTTTATTTGCAAGTGTCATTTTTTTTGTGTACCTTTGCGACCGCAAAATAAGTCTGGCAAGATGGATTCTTCTTTTATCATAGTACCCCCGTCATCTGATTTCTCGGATGTGTGGTCGGAACCGGAGTTGTTATCGTCCAAAGGACATAACGCCATTTATGTAGCCACACGCTTCGGACGAAAGTACGTGCTGAAGGCTTTGGCTCAACCTTATCGCGAATCCACACCGTATATTGAATTGCTCCGCAAGGAGTTTACTATCGGAGTCGGAGTGGATCATCCGAATATCGTCCGGCTGCTTGATTTCGGGCACATGGATTCCATCGGCTGGTATATACAAATGGAGTATATTGATGGCATTACGTTGGATCAGTTCCTTGATGCGAAACCGCCTGCAACGATCCGCCGCCGCATCATAGAGCAACTCCTTGACGCCCTTTCTTGTCTGCATGAGCGGCAAATCATCCATCGGGATATCAAGCCGTCCAATATCCTCATCACCCGTAACGGTTCAACCGTCAAACTGATTGATTTCGGCGTGTCCGATACGGATGATTATGTCACGTTCAAGCAGCCAGCCGGTTCGATGGCTTTTATAGCGCCGGAGCAGTTGTCGGGCATGCCTATTGACAGCCGCGCGGATATTTATTCGGTCGGCAAAATCATCGCTCTTCTTTTTCCACACCGCTATAAATATATTGTTCGCATATGCACGCGCGTAAACCATACAGATCGTTATTCTTCCTGCGCGCAGGTGTTACGGGCTATTCGTAGAGCAGATAGAGTGCGTATATGGGGACCTATATTTATGGTTTTGTTGTTTATATCCGGATCTGCCATCTATGGAATTTATTCCGGTCATCAACACTCCGAACGCGCACACGAGGAAAACGAAAACCAATTATTCGCTCATGTGGATTCACTGCGTGCCGAGAATGAAGAACGCCAATTGCAAGTAGATTCCCTCAATCGCGTCGTGGATTCATTGGCTGTTAAAGCGAATACACCCTCTCCGCGTGAGCAAGTACTTCAGCAAGCCACTGCCATACATTTTGCCCGCCAAGCAGCTATCCGCAGGGCGGTTAAAAGTGGAGAGTTGCAAACAATGAACGAAGTGCGCAATTACGATGGGGGGCTGCAAGCGAATTTCCAAAAGGCAAAGCAATCCATAAAAGATCCTATGTTACTGGAGGAATTTATGCAGGCATATATGAATTATTTCAACATGAACGACCAACTATATGACTCCTTAGCCCTCGTTCTGCCGGAGTATTGAGAAAAAAGAAATAAAAAGAAGTTCACGTATATCAGAAAAAAGCAGTACCTTTGCATCGGATTTCAAAAATAGATCATTATGAACAAAAATGCACCCGAAGTTATCCAGCTCCGCAAGGATGTAGAAGCGCGTTTTGGCACACATCCGGCAACGCCGGCTGATTTTGAGTCTCTTATCGCACAAATCTGGCTGTGCTTGCATGAGAACTTGGCTCTAAGTACATTGGAGAGGCTCTGGGGATACGTGGAAGGCGCTAATAACACACGTCCTTCCACACTCAATATCCTTGCCCGCTATGTAGGTTCGCGCGATTGGAATGATTATACCAACCATTTGAAAGAAGGCGAACATGGCAGCAGTAATCCGTTCATTGCAGAAGGTATTCATACAAAGGACTTACAACCCGGACAGGACATCGAAGTGACTTGGTTGCCAAACCGCCGTTGTGTGTTCCGTTATTTGGGAGATATGCGTTTTGAGGTACTGGAATCCGTCAATTCCAAGCTTAGCGCAGGAGACACGTTCGTATCCACTTTCTTCCTAACTGGTCAACCGCTCTTTATAGACCAACTTGTCCTCACAGGGCATACCACCGTTTCCTATGTGGCCGGCAATAACGGAGGCCTACAATCTGTCACCCTCTTGACATAACAAGCATACAGCGAAGCAGATCGTTTGAGCGCAGCGAAATAAGAAGTAATAAGAACTTCTCCTATATCAAAAAATTGTTGTACCTTTGCAGCGGAATTCCGAAAGGCGTTCCGCTGATTTGTTTATTAATCCTTAAAAAACATTACAACAATGAAAAGTAAAACTTTTGTTTGGCTATGTTTAGCCCTCTTTATTTGCTCCGCTTGTGAGCGTGAAACCATCAAACCGGATGATCCGACTACATTCACCAGTTCCTCTATTGTTGGCATTTGGGCTTGTATTGCGTCCGATAATCTGACTTATGACATATTTACCGGGCAACAGAGTTACCATTGGGACTACGATCCCAACGCACAAACATACGATGTTCTATGGTACTTTGACATCAAAAGTGATTCTAAAGTACAAAATGTGGAATGCACGGGAGAAAATAAGGGAGAGTATCGCAAATCAGATGGATATTTACATATCCCTGCTAAGTCTGAATGGAGAACCGTGGTGGATGCCAACTATATCTTTGATCAGGAACACCAGGCTATCAGATGTCCGAGCGGAAGGTTTAAGGGCATTACCTTAGAATCTACAGCAGAGTTGCTTGGAAGTGATACTATTTTCTATGTAAAAAGAAAAGCGATAGACGAAGCGGTTATCTATGACAATACCGGATTTTTCCTAAGCCAGTATGTTGTCCGCGTGAAAGGCATCAAGAATGATTTGTAGCCACTCCTTGAGCTAAGTAGTACATACCGAAAGTATGTTATTTGCGTTCGCGAAAGCAAAAAAACGACAAAAAACAGAAATTCTTTTGTGTATTTCAAATTTTTGTTGTACCTTTGCAGGCGATTATCAGCGGATAGTCGTTCGCGCACGCGAACATAACATATTATTACTGACGAACCAATCATTGTGAATTAAGTCTGGCAGCTTATATTCTTCGAGTACGATTGTCACCGTCAGTGCATACTTCGGTATGTACTGCTTTTGCTTTAGTACTCGTGGGTTATGCCAGACACCCGTTCACAATAAAGCATAAGCAGTATTTTTTTTGTATGCTGCTTTGAGATAAAATATGATCTTTGACGTATTGGATTACCGTAAAAAGTGCTAAAAACACATTAAAAGGAGAAAAAACAGCACCTTTTTGCCTAAAAACTTGCATATATCAATAAAATGTAGTACTTTTGTGGCCAAAATGGTGGCTAAATAGCCACCTTATAGGACGTTTTGTTGATAAATTACAGTTAAAAAACAAACAAAAAGGTTACATAACA
>CALZRN010000009.1 GCA_945828585.1 uncultured Bacteroidales bacterium
ATGACCCGACAACAGATTTGACTTGCTTTGAGTTGGGCGGCACATCCCAAATAGATGAGTTAGCAATCAAAATTTCTGCATTAGGGTTAAATATTGATGTTAAATCTTCTGATTTTGATTTGCCAATCAATAGTAGCATGCATATTATTCTAACGAACAGTAGTGTAAATTTATCTAAGCCAATGGTTTTACAACCTGGAGCCGTAATCGAGGTGAAAAATGATGCTGATATTAATTTGTCTTCAAACGCGTATTTGTATGATAAAGATAATTGGGGCGCCTATGCAGGAGCGGGTTACTATTTCCATAGTTATCCCAATCTTACGAGCCATAAAAACCGTGGCAATGGCAAATCCAATGATCTGTTAGATGACGCAAAGGTTATCGTTGATGGAACAGTGTCGGTGACGGGCAAGTTGTATTCAACAGCGTCCGGAGCTAATGTAATGGGTAATGGCGGAGGAAAGATAGTATTTTCATCAAGCCTTCCTACTGCTACAACTATTCCAGCCTTTACTAGCAATGGAGATGCGGTCTCAGGGGGAGTTGCGGTAAATAGCGCTAATCTATGCAATGAAGATGAATCATATACCAAGGCGATTGCTTCGACAACATTCTATAATGTGCATGGTCGCTGGTTTAAGTCGGGTAATCAAAACGAAAATGTCGACCATACCTACAACTTCACATATATAGCGAGCGGTGCGGTAAGTGGTACGGGTGGAACAGATGTCTCTCCCAATACCCATAATGCAGTTTATGCCCCAGATAAGACCGGTCTGATAGCAGGTATGAAATGGTGCAATGTGGAGCAAGATGTGACCTGTAGCAATATCTTTAATGCAACGCAGGCACTCAACGAAATACCGGCAAGCGATATTCGTTATACCTATCCGACGGATAGTTGGCTGCAGTTGCTCAGGACAGAAACGGAAGGTGTCTATGGCGGCTCGGATAATAGTCTGTATGCGGTTGAGGGATGTGCTGTTAACTCACTCGGATCCGTGGATGAGAACTGCTTGTACACGATTAACGATGTTAAAAAAGCGCTTGTAGAAGGTAGTTTCGTGGCTCTTGAGAAGAATACGGAAGACGAGGCATGGCATGATGTGGCTAACCCGACAAATTACTATATCAGCTTTGCCGGTTGTACTTGGCATCCGGCTACCAAATATGCAGGCGAGGAAAAGGCCTATATCGTAGAGGGTGGTATATACATCTGGTATAACAACGACTGGCTGCTCGTAGAGCGCGAAGATCCGTTCTTCTTCGATTATAACGATCAGAACGTAAAGCGTTATTATGAGTATGAGAATGGCGCATGGGTGCTTGCAGACCCCAAAGTGCGAGTAACGGATGCTATCGAGACACGCGAATTCTTCTTCCTGCCTGAAGCAATTACTGTTGCGTCCGGTAAAAAGAATGCCACCATCACCATCCTTAAGGATATTTCCGGCATTAAATCCAGAATGACCTATTCCGCCAGCAATACTACCTGTATCCTTGACCTGAATGGTCATACAGTAAGAGGCGCTGCACCTTTCGGCGATAATAATAACAGAGGTCTTCTTATAATCAATGCATCCGGAACAACATTCACGATCACAGATAATAGTGCCAATAAAGACGGTAGGTTAGAGAATATCTGTGAACAGAATAAGGTAACTTATGCCGTTCATTTGATGGCTGGTACGCTGAATGTGGAGCATGGTACCATTCATGCCGAGAATCCTGCACAATACGCTAAGGTAAATGCTGGTTTGGGTGTTTCCGCAGTATTGACGGGGTGCGGTGCACGTGGTATTCAGGTGAATGCAGCGCAGACGTTGAACGTGACAGGCGGCCGTATTGAAGCCCATGCGACACGAAACGCATACGGTATTGTGGCTTCAGGTAATAACGCTAATACAACGCAAGTGACCATCACCGCCGGAGAGATTTATGCAGAAGCTCCTTGTGGCGCGTATGGTATCAGTTGTTCGGGAAAACTGAATATTAGCGGAGGATTGGTGGAAGCTAAACTGAATGACCACCTTGTAAATGCATCATTTGCTGCTGATGATGCTTCGAACAACATCAATGCGCATACAACTTGTTATGGTATTTATATGACAGGTACTGCCAACAAGGCGGCTACCAGCTGCTACTTTGGAACCCTGACCATGACAGGCGGAAAGGTAAAAGCTACATCAACTGTAGCGGCAAACTATAACTCCAATGTGTATGGTATTAATCTATATGCGGATTTCGCCGGTACGGGGGATGCAAATACAAAAGCAACCGATGGTACTCTATCACAGAAATATGCTGCTAAAGCAACTATTGAAGATGCTGAAATTGAAGTCAATACGAATGCGAACTATGGATATGGCATTGTAGGATATGGACGATATAATTCAGCTGATAAATCTACATCTGTAATTAAAGTTAAGAACACAAAAGTGACCGTATATGCGCGGGCGAGTGCTTATGGTATTCAATCGTTAGTTCGAATAAGTTCCGGTACCGGTAATGGTGGTTGTACCAATGGAGATTTCGAATTAACCAATTGTGACGTTTATGCAGAAACAACAATTGGAGCAAATGCATATGCAATTTGGTCTTCGGCTACGCAGGGTGCAGTGTATGAATATACCTATAAAGATGGTGTAGCGACAGCGACCAATAGCATATATGCCGGAGAATATGCAATCGGTGCTAATATGACCGTACATAGCGGAAGATATGTGGCAATAACAAAAACTTCAGACGCCTATGCATCAGGAACATCAACGAAGCAGATTAATACCTATTCCAGACACTCAGGAACGGCACTTTATCAGCAATTAGGCGGACAAGTCGAAGCCTATTCAACACTGAATATAGAAGATGGAACATTTATTGCGACGGCAGGAACGGAAACGGCCCGTGCAGTATCCAATGGTGGAAACACGACTATTACCGGTGGAACGTTCCAAGCAACGGCAACAAAGCGCTATGCATATTGTATCTATGCAACAAGCGGCACATTGAATGTTTCCAATGCCACAATTACAGCAACCTCAAAGGATAATACTGCTACCGGAATCCATTTGGAGGGAACGATAGCCGGAAATACAATGTTTGCATATGCTCCTACTGCCACACTTACCAATCTGAATGTTACAGCGACGACAGGAACCGGAGCAACAGCATGCGCGCTATATGTAACAGGAAAAACCAGAACGCAGACAGAGACTCAAAAAGAAGCGCTAACATCTTCGAATAGAAATAACTATTATAATATATATCAAGTAGGCGAAAAAGCCATTGCTCCTACGGTTACTGTTCATGGTGGAACGTATACCGCTACTGCGGGAACAAATTCTGCTTATGGAGCACATAGTTATAAAACATCCGTTTCAACCAATAAGGTAGCAACTGCTTCGCCTGTGATGAATCTCTATGATGCCACCTTTACTGCTACAACAGGAACCAGTACAACGGCTTACGGCGTTCAGTCGGGCGGTCCAACATTGATTGAAGGTTGTACAATAGAAGCCACAGCCGGAAATGCAACAACATATCAAAGTACTGCTTCCGGAGTTAGGGCACTGGATAAAACAACCACCATCAAGAACTCTACCATTACGGCTACTGCTACCGACAAAGCCTACGGCTTGGAGGGGTGTGTAGAGATTGATGGCACACATGGTTACTGCTGGCATGGCGAATTTAATCTAAGCGAAGCAGGGAATACAGAAGTTACAGCGGAAGCTAAAACATCTTATGCTATTTATCTGAATGCTACTAAGATGGCTATAGCCAGTGGCAATTTTGCAGGAGATTATGCTACAGCCGCGAATGCTACCATCAATGGAGGAACATACGTTGCGAAATTCAATACATCTGGTACTGCATATGTGATTTCATTAGGAGCAAAGCAGACACAAGGCAGCGTTGTAGCGCAACCGGAAGTCGAAGTATTGGACGGCTTCTTTAATGGTGCTACTGCCGAAGTGGGAACAGCCGGTGTGGTAGGACATATGCAACTGAAAGGCGGTTATTTCGTACACCCGAACAACCTCGCTACCTACGCTGTTGCTCCAAAGTCCGTATGGACATTGCCCGATACACATGAGCATTACAATCCGTATAAGTATAAAGTAACGGAGCACTATACCATTACTTTCAAAAATGGTAAAACCCAGTTACAGCAGAACGACTTGGAGACAGGTACAACTCCGACTTATTCGGGGACTCCGACCAAAGACGGTAATGCGCAATATACTTACACCTTTGACGGCTGGTCCACAACCGACGGAGGAGACAAATTAGCTGCGTTGCCTGCTGTAGCAGGAGAAGCAACCTATTATGCACACTTCAGCAAAACAGAAAACAAATATACGGTATCTGTTGCGGCAGGTGCCAATGGTGCGGTTAGTCCGGCATCGGTCAGCGGAATCGGTTGTGAGACGGCATCAGGTGACATCACAGCCACTCCTAATGTGGGCTACACGTTTGTTAACTGGACATTGCCTGATGGCGTAACAGCGGCGAACGGATATAGTGCTACGAGCAATCCGATACATATCCATGCTACCGCTGCCGACAAGCCCATTACTGCTAACTTTACTGCGAAGAACTACACCGTAACCCTGAATAACCAATCCGCGACAACGGCAGGTCAGGCAAGCGTAAAGGCTACTTATGATGCGACTATGCCGTCTATTGCTTCTAACCTTCCGGCAAAGACCGGATATGAATTCGGTGGCTACTATTCGGCAACCAATGGCGGTGGTACACAATATTATAATGGAACAGGTGCGAGCGCGCACGTATGGGATATGGATGCCGCTTCACCTACGCTCTATGCAAAGTGGACACCGAAAGATTATGCCATTACCTATAAAGATCAAGGTAATGCGGCATTCTCCGGTGTTCATGGTGCAGGCGCACCAACGAAGCACACCTATGGAACAGCAACGATGCTGGTAGATCCATCTAAGGAAGGTTATACATTCCTTGGCTGGTACACCTCGCAGGACTGCTCAACCGGACAAGTGACTTCCTTAGGTGCGACTGCATATACGGATAATATTACGCTATTTGCGAAATGGAAACAAAACAAATTTACGGTTACTTGGGATGCAACCACGAACGGTGGTACGGCAGCCTCGCCGGCGACTACGGAAGTGATTCCGGGAGACGCGGTAGGTGAACTCGCTACAACGTCTAAGGCAGGATATACATATAAGTGGTATACTGCTCCTTCCGGCGGAACAGAGGTGACCACGGCTACGACTGTATCTGAAGCTAAGACCTTCTATGCACAGTTTACTCCGATTACTTACAATATCGAATACACCCTGAATGGCGGTAGTGCAACGAACCCGACGAGTTACAACGTCGAAACAGCGACATTCACGCTGGCTCATCCGACACGTGAGGGCTATACCTTTGCCGGTTGGACAGGCAGCAACGGCAGTACACCGCAGACTGGTGTTTCAATAGCGAAGGGTTCAACGGGTAATAAGTCCTATACGGCAAACTGGACTATAAATTATACAATCACTTGGATGGATGGGCAGGAGGTGAAGCGTGTTGAAGAGTGGCCGGAAGGTTCAACTCCTTCTTATGCTTACCAAAAGCAGGAGACTGCTCAATACACGTTTGAACTAATCGGTTGGAGAGATGAGAACCAAACTGAGTATTTGTTCCCGGCAACTCTTCCTGCAGTGACCCGCAATGCTACTTATACGGCGCAATGTAAGGCGATAACCCGTTCTTATACCATTCAATTTGTGAACGATAATAATGCAGTACTGCAATCGGGTGATTTGCAATACGGAGCAACGCCTATGTATAATGGAACGCCTGTAAGCAGCAACGATGATGAACGTATCATATGTACCTTTATCGGCTGGTCGCCGAGCATTGTAGATGTAGTCGGTCCTGCTACGTATAAGGCGCAATATAGAAGCGATATTACTGCAGCGGATAATACAACTGCCTCGATCACCATTAGTGAACCGGTTGACAATGTGGTAACCACAACGGTAGAAACGACAGGTAAACTGGAGATCGAAAATACCGGTTCGTTAACAACCAACACGCTTATTCTGCAGGCTACTGTCAGTGGAGTGACTTCGGGTGAATCGGGTGAGATTACCGGAGCAAACCATATTATCAATGATGTCAATACCGATGTGTATTTCGATTTGACGCTTAATACCTGGGCGCGTCACTGGCATGCATTCGGTGTACCATGGCCGATTGGCAGCCTGTTTGATACCAAACTGGTAGAGATCAAGGACAAGCAGGGTAATGACTGCCATAAAGAGCTGACTTTGGGACGCGACTACGATATCATCTATTACAATGGTGCAACGCGTGCCTCGGAGGGCGCAGGCCGTCAATGTTGGGATTATGTGGAAGATGGTGATGGCACCCTGACGCCTGGTCAGGCTTACATGATTGGTTTTATCAAGCCGACAGGTACAGTCCGCTTCCAAAAAGCAGCCGGCGCCGCTATTACTTTGGATGACCCTCTTGAAGTTACGTACCATACCGGAAGTAAAGCTAAGGATGAGGGATGGAATGCTATTGCGAACCCCAAGACCTATCATACGCATATGGATGCAGATGTGACATTCTGTTTTGTACACAACGGAGATACTATGAAGTCTGACGGATTTACAACCAGAGAAATGGCAGATATGGAATTTGTTGTCGGTACGGCGGTATTTGTACAGGCTAATCCGGAAAAACCCGTTGTGACGATTAATCCGTATTCTTCTTCTGCTGCTGCACCGCGTCGTGATGCGGTACGCCGTAATGGATCACAATTCTATGAGGTGGATATCAAGGCAAACGGCAAGTTTGCGGATTGCATCTATGTGAAAGCGGATGAGGATAAAGAGGTGGATGTTTATACCAATGATCTTGATGTGGCGAAAATGGGTGTCAGCTCAGTTCGTGCACAGATGTGGGTGGATCGCTATGATGCCCAATTGGCAGTAAATACGGTTGCTCCTGTGAATAATGCAGCAACTTATCCGTTGGGTATCTATGTACCGCAAACAGGCGAATACACGATTTCCATCGGTAAGCAAGGAGATGACGAAGCGATGCTCTATCTAACCTATAACGGACGAGCAATTTGGAACCTCAGTTACGCAGATTATACAGGTTCGTTTGAAAAGGGAACAACCAGCCTTTATGGCTTGCGCATTGTTTCTACGCGTGCCGATATGCCTACCGGCATTGATGAAACCACGATTGAGAATAGCGAGGCTGTTCGTAAGGTGATTATCGAAGACAAAGTGTATATTATCCGTAACGGAAAAATCTATTCAATAACCGGACAAAAAGCGCAATAAGCATATGGAAAAGAAACTATATAGTAAACCAATTGTCGTTGAAATGATCTTGGGCTGCCCGATTATGAGAGCTTTTGAGCCATCTAATTTACCGGATGATTCGACTCTTAATCAGGCCCCTCGCCGAACCGAAGTGTTCTAAGTATATGAGACGAGTACAACACATATTTTGCGCGTGCGCGTTCCTTATTGGAATGTGCATGCACGCGTACGCGCAAGCTCCCGGAGCATCATGCGCGACGGCAATCCCAATGGGAAGCGACTACAGTGCGCAAGTTCAGAACGGGCAGTCTATCTGGTATTCCGCATGGACGTTTGACCTGCCGCTGACGGTCACCTTTGCCCCTGCGAATGGCGCGTCTGACCCGGCTCCGATTGTGGAGATGGATTTTAGTTGTACGACAGGTGTGTATGAGGACTCCATCCTCTGTAGTTTGTTCTGTGCCTCTACCGGCTCCAGTGGCATATCGTTTGACTTGCCGCATAAGCCCCAGTTGAAGTCAAAGACCTTAGACGATGGTACGTTCGTCTATTATCTCGCCCTTGGTAAGAGTTACCGTGATTTGCTGCTACAGGTTGGTATCGATTATAATGTCGAGGTATATGTGAAGGTGACCTATAAGAGCGCCGGTACGATCTCTCTTGCGCCGGATAACCTGTTCTCCAACTGCGTCGATGGTGCTAAGTTCATGCATTATGGCGATACTGTTCAGGTTGCGGCTTCGGATGTTAACCGCCATGTGATTGTACCTTACGTACAATGGCAGGAAGATACCATCCGCTATGTATGGACCGGTACTACTCCGTGTCGGGGAGTGGTAGGTAATTCCTGTGATTTTGATCCTTCTGCAACAGATACCGAGCTCTCAGAAAACGAGAATGTACTGCAAATTTTCGATTTACAACCGGGAGAGTCGTTCACAGTTACTGCAGACCTTTTGTATAGCTACGTCCATGACGATGAATACCCTAACGAGGCCGGTATGTATTTCGCGAAGTTCTATAGCACAGCGCCCGGAACGATCCAGGTGGTGAAAGCCCCCAGAGCCCTTCCCGGTAAAAATGCTACTTTGCTTAGGTACAACCAGACCTATCCGCTTAACGCGAATGATACAGCGCTCTTCGCTATTCCGCGGTCATGGAACAAAGATGTGAAATTTTCGACTCCTACGGCGCATGTGTTCAAAATGCAGATAGCGACCGCTCCGGATATGCAAGGAGATCACCTGCTGGGTGAATATGTATATGAGAGAATAGTGGGTGGACATTGGCAAGGAATATTGGGATCCGAATTGGTAAATTTTTGGAAAAAAACTAAAGATCAATACCTCTATATCCGCTTTATATGCTCGGAGGCAACGACTGTTACCCCGTCCGAATGGGTGGCATCCTCATGCGTTAAATCAACCCAAACAATCTATCTTGCCAAGTTGGATACTACTTTCAGAATTACGAGAAATTCTAGTTTCCGCTATCGTGCCACTTACGCGCAAATGTTAGGTGGAGATCTTACTGTTTCGTTCTCTTCTACGAATACATGTAATGTCTTTATCGCTACCGATTGCAGTATTACCACTTCTCCTACGGCTGCTAATGTATTAGCAACCGGATCTGTAAAGAGTAGCCGTAGTAAAACTTTTACGGCTGATAATATTGCGAGTTGGTCTCCTCGTGTCGATGAAGAGGGGTATGTCTATTTCCGTTTTAATTGCACCTATACCGGTACCTATTATATCACTCTCTCCTCTACCGCTCCGGAGGAGAAAGACCCTGTTTATCCGGCGATGACGGTCTCTGTATCGTGCGACGAATCGGGGAATGCGTACTTCCGAGTGAGCGAGGATCAGCATATCGAGATTTTGCAAGGAACGGAGGAGAAAAAGGCCATCGATGCCGTTGTCGGTCAGACCTATACTATCTCTGATTTACCTGTAGGAACATATACCTTACGTGGAAAAAATGACGAAATAGAGTTAAAATTGTAAGTTTTTGTGTAAAAATTGGCGAAAAGGGAATTTAATTTGGTAGAACCAAGATTTTTTTGTACCTTTGCGCCTTCAATATTTTGCGTGCATACATATATGCGTTATATACGTACGATAATATTATTGCTTTTGGTGTCGGTTTCTGCAATGGGACAGACCCTAAAACCGGCAGGTACAACCGCTGATCAAGCTACCCGTGTGCTTGACACGGTAGCACTCTCGGTGCAACCCGGCGGTAACTTTATCCGTGTCGCTGCCGCTAACCTGCCGGCAGTGATTACCTATATGCCGGATACTGCTTTTGGCCCAATCCCGATGGCGATAATGGATGAAGACACTTTATCGACGAGGATGAGTTTTCAGGATTGTGCTATGACTTGGACCTGGGAGGCCGGGCGTGACGACCGGTCGAAAATCATTGAGATCCGTGCTCATGAGAATGCTACTATCTTAGTGGAGCCGTTCTTCTGTCCGGCGAATACGAGTACGGTAGTCGATGATGCGCAGGAGAGTTACGAGTGGTACGGAACAACCTATACCCGAAGCGGCGTTTATACGCATGAGAATACCACGGAGTATTGCTCCTGGACCGACACGCTCCACTTGACGATCCATCGTAACCTCAAGGATACGACCATCTATTTCTGCCCCGGAATGCACGAGGAGGGAGTAGTGGAAGATGACGGATGGAGAATCGATTATCGTCCTTATCAGTTAGAGAAACCCTCTCCCGATTGGTATATGGAAGGCGTGATTCGGGAAACTCAGGCTGACAAGGCTCTGGTGGACTTCCGTCGTGCGGAGCAGAATCTTGAGGCGCATTATCAACCGCCTTACGTCCCGATATCGAATATCGTGTGGTCGTTCCGTTCGGCGGATGACTCCGAGAGCCATGAGATGGAGATAAAGGACGAGCCTCAATGGGTAGAGGCCGGTACGGTATCGTTGATCGTACGATTCCTGTGCGGAGCACCGTATTACAGCAGTTTTACGACGGATGTAGAGGAGGTGGAAACCCTCTCCCGGCCGGCAAAAATAATGGAGAACGGCACCGTGACAATCATCCGCGGCGGCAAACGGTATAACGTCTTAGGCTCACGAATACAATAACTCATTTTATTAACAGCAAAAATAATCTCTTATGAAAATTAGACAACTGATAGTAGGTCTGATGGTCATCCTGCCGATGAGCGTAATGGCAAAACTGGTTCAGCCGTGCGACTCGTTCTCTATGGTATGGAAAGACACGCTGCCTGCTCACTACTGCGAGTGTGAGTATAACTCGAATACATTTGCATTCCCCATTGACACGGTCCTCTCCGGAGATGTGTGGTTTACCGCCACGATGGATGATTTACGTCAGGGCATATCGGCCTATTGGTTCTCCAATACTTCGGTTACAATCGATGTCTATGCTTTCTGCATCAGCACGACACCTACTTTCTCCGTGACGGTAGGACCTAACCGAATGAGCGAGATGGATATGGATAAGATCAACAAGAAACTCAGTGAGATCGGCGGTAGTGCCGAATTCCTTAAGGGCCTCACGCCGCGTATTCACGTCTATCCTTTGAACGGCGGGTCGGGACAGGTGTTCTGCTATCCGTACGACCAGGGACCTCACTCGACTTGCGACAGAGCCTTGGATTTGCGTGCGTGGATGACTTATGTATGCAGTGAGCCGGAGAACGTCTATCGCCTCCCGTCAAGCAACATCCCCTCTTCCGGAAAAGCTTTCTTGAGGTGGATCCATAAACCGAAGAATGTGACTCAGAAACCTAAGCCGGCAGAGATATGGCTGACGATGGATAGTTGCAACGGTGACGAAGTGGCGCGCATAACGATGAGCGATACGATTCATGTCTATCAGCCGGATTCTGCCTTGTTGGTCAACGCTCGCACAGCCCACAGAGATATATGGGTACATATCTCCCATGCGGAGGGTGTAAACGGACGACTCTTCTACTATACCAACCCCAAGTACGCTGATCCGCTTCCTCCGGTTGTTCAAACGATCTGCGAGGGCAAGAAAATAACAGTGAACGGACGCGATTTTAAAGCAGATACAGCCTTTGTGGATACTGTTTGTATGAAGCGTGATACGCTGCAAATACGGAGCGTGTCTCTCACTTTCACTCCGCCGACAACGGTCTATGATACCGTTCAGGTGTCGGCCCAGGATCTGAGCCGCGGATATGTTCATCCGGCATCCGGAGTAGTGCTGCGCCAGTTTGGCGACACGACCTTTAATGTGGTGAGAGCAAATACCTGCACTAAACGTTTTCAGGTTACAGTACTGGAGAAACCGGTAGACCCGGTAGATCCTGTAGATCCTGTTGACCCGGTAGATCCTGTTGACCCTGTAGATCCCAAAGGTACGGACCTGGTTTCCGGCGGTAAGAAGGCTCGCAAACAGTTCGTGGACGGCCAGATGGTCATTTATATTAATGAGAAGAAATACAATGTCTTAGGACAGCAAATACAATAAAAATTAACATAAATTACTAACTTAAAAAACAACCAACTATATGAAGAAGTTTTTCTTACTTATGGTGGCATCCTTGATGACCGTCTTCGCGATGGCCAAGGGTGATGACAGTGGTAGTACAAAAGCCAATGCAATTGAATTTAACTGGGATAAGGGAAATGTACACATGGGCGGTACCAAATGGTATCACGTTGATCTCGCTCCTCTTTACGAGGAGGAGAACCCATCGCTGGCTCTCTATGTGACGAACCCGAGTCGTGATCTATCGGTTAACGCAGACTTGAAGGCTACTGTTGCAGGTGAGACTGAGACGAAGCACTATGTAGTTTCTCCTCATGAGCACCAGACTTACACAGCAAACGCAACCGTACTGGTTCGTATGCATCAGACGGAGATTTACCTCACGTTGACTACGGACGGTGAGGTTCACCTGAGTGCAAAAGTGTTCGAGTCAACTGATCTCGATGAGACCTGTCAGGACGCTCGCGTCTTGACATGGGACACGGAGGCTACCCAAACCAAGGGTTATGCTGCTTGGTGGAAAGTGGACATCAGCCAATTCAAAGATGCGACTCTTCAAAAGGACGCTAAGGTGACGATTACCAACATCGGCTCGGGTCCTGTGAATCTGAAGACCGGTCAGTCGCTCGACTGCCCGTCGTCCGGTTTGGCCAAACGTAACTACACGCTTGCTGCAGGCGAGTCGGTGATCGACACTATCCCGCAGAGTATGATCGCGAGTGTCTATCCGGATGAGCTCTATTTTACGATTGAGAACCAGGAGCAACCGGTGAAGTTGAAGGTGGAGATGGTGGATCAGCCGATAGCGCCGGTCATCCCGAGCACCGGCATTAGTTGGACTGATCTCAGCGTAACAGACACTATCGAGCCTCTGAGCGCAGGAATCCACTATTTCCGCGTAAAGGTATCTGAGATGGATTCGCTCAACAAGTATGAGCCGGAGTTCACCTACCGCAACGCAGGTGCCGGCAACGCTACCGTTTCCGTCAAGATGGCGTTCGAACTGCCGTCCTACGGTACCAGCAACACCGAGTACAACCTCGCCCCGGGCGAGGAAGAGATCGTGGTGTACAAGAAGAACATGCTCGAGGGTATGGAAGGCGTAGAGTACATCTATCTGGTAACCGAAGTAACGGGCGATGTGAACTTCTACGGTCGTTTCAAACACGTCCGCGAAGGAAAGGCTTGTAAGACCAATATCGACTTCAACTGGGAGTCCGGTCATCGCCAAGAGGCTGGTACGACCCAGTGGTACGCAGTAGATGTAGCTGAGGCTCGTGATAACCTGCAAGACATCGTGGTACACGTCCAAAACCTCGGTAGTGAGGCTGCTACACTCAAAGCAAAGGTTGCTTTCTCCTGCCCGTATATTGATCTCCAGGAGATAACCCGTACGGTAGCTGCCGGTTCGACGGCTCCGGAGCGCGCTATCAACTACTCGATGTACGCAGCTATGACCGATACCGTTTGGATTGGTCTGGAGACCAGCCAGGATATCAAGTTCTGGGCTACGACAAGACCGACGCAGATCAACGAGCCGGATGACGCATGTCTGTCCGCAAATTTATTCAACTGGGTCGATGGTGTACAGCAAGGCGCTAACGATACCGTTTGGTATAAGATCGCGATGGATGAGGCTCGTAAGCAATCGGCTAAGTTCCCCACTGTATTCGTGCAGAACCTCAGCGCAACCAATGAGTTGAAAGTAGAGGCCGAGCTTTCGCTCGAGTGCCCGGATTCGATTGAGAACGAGAAACGCTCTCTGACGATCGAGGCAAACGGTTCTTACAGCCGTCAGATCTCGCGTAACATGTTTGAGAACATTGTTCAAGATACCGTTTACGTACGCGTGATTTCTTCGCAGCCTGTTAAACTCCAGATTCGTATGACCGAGGAGGCTGAGGGTGCAAGTTGTGCTTCCGCTATTCCGTTCAACTGGGTTTCCGGAAACATCCAGGCAGCCAACGCAAACCTCTGGTATGCCGTAGATTTGAGCGACGTAATAAAGGATGGCAACGATATTCGTCTGCATATCGAGAACCGTGATAATATAGCCGGTAAGGGCGTAGCTCAACTGGTGTTCTCCTGCCCGGTAGAAGAGGCTCCGTCTGTTCAGGAGTTCTCGCTTGCAGCCAATGCCGAGCGTAATATTACAGTACAAAACAGTGCCTTTGATGTATTGGACAACAGCACTGTTTATGTGAACCTGCAAGGAACAACAGGTCTGCGTATCTGGGCGGAGAAACTGCCGGTAGAGCCGTTCGAGACCATCACAGGAGAGGGCTTGACGCTGATTCCGCTGAAATGGGATAGCCTCTATGAGCAGGATGTAGATACCGCATGGTATATCATTACGAAAGAGGAGATTGATAAAGTTCGTAATGCAGATCAGAAGCTTAAACCGGTAGCTCACCTGATCAACCTTGGCTCTACCATGAATACCATCAAGGCTGAGGCTGCTTACGCTTTCCCGATCGTGAAGAAGATGATGACCAAGAGTCAGGCACTGCAAGCCGGTCAGCATTATTCCGACACGGTTCCGGCAAGTACGTTTGAGCAGATCATAGGAACAAAAACCAACCCCAAGAAAGATACCATTATTATTCGCGTTACCCGTCCTGTCGGCACTGCAAACTTCCAGTTTAAAGCAGAGTTGGTAAAAGCGTTCGGCGGTAACAGCCGATATGACGCACTGCCTGTCCGTATGGGTGAGGCGTATGGCCAATCGGCTAATACTGAGATGTGGTATAAGGTGAAGACCGCTGATCTGAAAGCAGATAAGGCGCTCTTCAACAGGTCCCTGCACGTCATCGCTAAGAATGCAGGCGCCGGCGAGACGACCGTCAAAGTGGCTGTTTACGAAGGTCTGCTGTCGGAGACGGACCTCTTCGAGGAATACGCTATCGATGAGAAATACAGAGATCGCACACTCAAGAAAGGTGAGACCAGATCCCATAATGTTCCGGCACAGGCTATCTATGCCGTAGGTGATCTGGAGCTCTATATCAAGGTTCGCACCACTGACTCCATCTATTTCTCGAACCAGTTCGCCGGAACCTATGCTCCGGCTCCGGTAGATTCGACTCAGAAAGATGCGCAGATGATCGTGCCGAACGTGGATTATGAGATTCCGGGCGACAGCCTGGAACACTGGTATCTTGTTTGTCTGCCGTATATCCAGAATAACTATATCTACACCGACTCCAGCTCCCTGACCTACGAACTGAACGATACCGCGACTATCGAGGTTACCGCTACGTTCCAGGACGATATGGATTGCCAGATGCCGGTTCGTAAGCGTACAATCAATAACCGTAAGGGTACCAAACCGCTCTCTGAGTTGGTGAACAAGGCACTGGAGAAAGCCGGTATGAAATACGATGTAACATCCTTTCAGGATAAGTTTGTGGACAGCTTGCTCCATAAGTTCATCACGAAGGATTCTGTAACCGGTTACGTTCGTATCAAGACCGACCAGACGATTAAGTTCCGCATCAATACCCCGCAGGTAAGAGGTCTTGAAGACTGTCTCACTGACCCGATGTTCTTCGACTGGGAGCACGGTAACGTGAACCCCGCCGGGCAGCATACCTGGTACGTGGCAATGTTGGATTCGACGAAAATTCCGGCTGACAAGGATCTGCGTATCCACCTCGACAACTGGTCGCAGACAGAGACCTCTACCGCAACAGCAGCGCTTTACTTCAAGTGCGGTGATCCCGAGCAGGGTCATATCACCAAGACCATTGCCCCGATGGATGGCGAGTGGAAAGATATCGCTCGTGACTTTATCGCAAACGCCGGATGGCCTTCAATGCTGTTCCTCGATTACACCTCCGACCAGACGACCCATCTCTGGATTGAGTTGGTTGATCAACAGCCGCGTGATACCGTTCGTACGGATACTACCTTCTTCGTATGCGCAGGCGAATCTATTATCGGTAAAGAGCATACTGTGCTCGTGATGAACGATACCGTTTGGAACGATACCATCTTGGATATCAAGGATGAGACCAAAGCAGCGTTGTACGACTCAATCTCTACCGTACACGCATACGTACTGCGCGATCCTAAATTATATGACTTCGCTTCGCAGTTGTCGATCAAGAAAGGTGAAGTACTCGACTTGAGCGCCGTTACAGCATGGCTTGAAGCGCAGTACGCTGCGGACGATAACGATACACTGAAGGACGTAACTGCTATTACATGGCAGTATAGCCTTGATGGTGTTACATATGAAGATATACCGGCTACGCCGCTGCCTTATGCACGTATCAACCTCCAGTACACGGCTGAGCTCCAGTGTGACGGTGCGATTGATACGACGTACATGAATACCGTTCGCGACACCCTCTACGATACCTTCTGTAAGACCTATACTTGGGAAGGTTATACGTACAAGAAGGACACGCTGGATTCCGTAACTTATGCAGGTGGTCTCTACCGGGGCGATAGTATTGCTTACCTCCGCCTCACGAAACTGCCGGTAGCCCTGGGTGATACTACCGTTAACGACGTATGTAAGAGCTTTACATGGCATGGCGTGACCTACGATAAGGACACTACCGCTATCGACACGCTCGTTGGCGTTGCGGCTAATGGTTGCGATAGTATCGTAACGCTCCATCTAACGCTCCTGCCATCGGTGAAGAGTCCTATCTCCTTCGATACATGTAACCTATACACATGGCATGGCGTGACGTACTATACCGACACCATCGTCAGCGATACGCTTATCGGCGGCGCTTACAATGGTTGCGATAGTATCGTAACGCTGACCCTGACGATCAACAAACCGTATATCTTTACCCTCCCGATGGTAGCTAAGTATGGCGACCGCCTGCTGATGATCGACCGCAACAAGATCGTCACAATACCGGGATGGGAGAACCTGCCGGATTCTGTGGATACGGAAGGTTATGTGACCTGGTGGAAAGAAGGTGAGACGGAATCGATCGGTAGCGGTTATTACTACACCCAGTCTAACGGCGAACCGCTGGCTGCCGGTACGTACTACGCTACGATTTCGCTCCCGGCAGCAGACGGAACTCCTTGTGGAGTGAAGGGAGAGACCGATCACTATGCTATCTTAGCCGCTGCACCCGCTCCGGCACTCGTGCCGACGCTGGCTCGTCCGGGTGAGAATATTAGCGTGATCAACCTCGATCCGGATAAGACTACTACGATCCGTCTCTATACGACCGAAGGTCTGCTCCAGAAATCATTCGTGGTTTCCGGCGAGACGACATTCGTTATCAAGGCTGCTGACGCACACGGATTCTATCTGGTTGAGCTGAGCAACGAGAGCCTGAAGACAACATTACGTTATATCGTTAAATAAGAATAGGAGGTAGCACAATGAAGACTATTAAATCAATTCTGATTGCCACTACCCTGGTTTGCGCTACTGCTGTGTCGAGTCTGTCGGCACAGCAGGCAGCCCAGCCTGCCAAAGAACACCAATGGAAGGTAGCCGTAGGCGACTCCGTAATGATCAAGCGCGAGTGCGTGGAGTATCTGACCGGCGAGGAACCGTCCGTATGGGTTTGGGATAAAGTACATACCGTACGTCAGTTGGGAACCAAGCGGTTCCCCGAAGGTGTCCTGCTGATGAATATCTACTCGTGGATATGCGAGGAATGCTTGATTCCGGTCAATGGTCATGCCAAAGAGGCTGCTGCCAAGGCTGCTGAAGAGCAGGCTGAAGAGCGTGCCGCTTTTGAGGAAGAGATGGCTAAGACGAAGAATGCCAAAGAGGCTGAGCGTCTGGCTGTAGAACAACCGAAGGAAGAGCCTAAAGCAGAGCCAGTCAAAGAGGAGCCGGTAGTAGCACCTGTTGTCGAGCCTGTTAAGGAGGAACCGAAAGAGGAACCAAAGGCAGAGTCTGCTGAGGAGCCGAAGAAAGAGGAACCCGCTCCGGTAGAAGAGCCTAAAGCAGAGCCAGTCAAAGAGGAGCCGAAAGCGGAACCCGCTCCGGTAGAAGAGCCGAAGAAAGAGGAACAGACTGCTCAGTCCAACCAAGTCGACTCCATCCCCTCTCAGCAGAATTCCAAGCACAGCTATGACCGCTTTACTATCGGTCTGCGCGGCGGTGCTGCAGGTTTGCTCCATCAGACCCAAGAAGGTAACTGGACTTGCGGTGGAGACGTAGTGCTTGATCTGCAATATGCACATTACTGGACCAAGGACGGCCGTCCTGTAGATCTGGGTATCATTACCGGCGTAGGTCTCGGCTATGCGCAGAGTAGTGTAAAATCGAGTGTGAACTCCACGCGTCTGGGTGTGGAAGACCTTGATGCCGCTAACCCGATGCATATTGATTATACGATCCGTGCAGACGAAGTGAAAGAGCACGATGGCCAGCTCCAGTTGGAGGTGCCGTTGCTGTTCTCCTTGATTCACCAGAACGGTCTGTTCTTCAATGTCGGTCCGAAATTCATGCTTCCGGTATTCACTCCGTACAAGCAAACGATTTCGAATAACCCGAACACTTTTGTGGAGGCATACTATCAGGAGACAGGCGTCCGCGTAACCAATGACGTGATCACAGGTCTTTTGGCTGAGGACCAATATACCAGCACCGGTACGGACTACAAGAACAAATTCACCATCAACGTCATGCTGACGGCTGAGATCGGTTACGAGTGGATCCTGAAGAGCGGTAACTCGCTCGGTTTGGGAGCCTATGCTAACTATAGCGTATATAACAGCTTCAAGAACAATCCGGAAGATCCTGCGACCGATCCGCTGATCCGTGTCGAGTCTGCTCCGTCCAACACTTCGAACGCTGTGATAAACGTTAATCCGTTGACGGGAACGTATGCTTCGGGTCTGGGCTTCTTTGATGCAGGTGTGAAACTGGCATACCATTTCAACTTCCCGAAGAAACGTTAATTCAAGGATCCCAAATTGTTCTAAAGACGTATGACGATACTATGTATCGAAAGTAGTATATCGGTTTGTTCGGCCGCCATCTGCAAGGATGGCGAGCCGATCAAACAGTGTATATCCTATGAGGGTAGCAACCATGCGCGGTTGCTACCTCGCTATATAGAGGAATTGCTCTCGTTGGCTCGGGAACAGGGCCTTTCTATAGAGGCAGTAGCCCTCTCCGAAGGACCGGGTAGTTATACTGGTCTGCGTATCGGCGCCTCGACCGCCAAAGGCTTGTGCTACGGACTTAATATACCCTTGATTCCTATCCCGACCCTGGAGGTGCTCTGCCAAGCCGCCAAAAAGAATCTGTCTTCTGCCAGTCCGAAGGACGGTCTGTGTTCTGAGGTCAACCCGGAAGCGGTCCTCGTCCCCATGATCGACGCCCGGCGGATGGAGGTCTATACGGCTATCTTTGATAGCGAGTTGAAAGTCGAAAGTCGAAAGTCGAAAGAACAAAGGGTGCGTGCCGTAGTGGTCGAGAATGAGGAGTCGGTGCTCTTTGAGCGCAGCGGTCTTTCTTCTTTGAGCGCAGCGGTCTATAATCTGTCAGCCGAAGGCGGTCTGGCAGCTGAGCGGTCTTATTTTTACTTCGGCGACGGGGCGGAGAAGTGCGCTAAGATATTTACGAAGCCTAACTGGCATTTCGTATCCGGCATCGTGCCGGAGGCGCAATTCATGGGGGCGATAGTCGAAAGTCGAAAGTTGATAGTCGAAAGTCGAAGGTCGAAAGTAGAAAGTCCAAAGATGATAAGCGGGGCGGAACTGGCGTACTACGAGCCCTTCTATTTGAAGGAATTTATTGCCGCGCCGAGTCATGTTAAAGGTTTAAATTAGAAAGAACTGGAGTCTAACCCTACGTACCGGTCGCGATGAGGTCGCGGGATTGGAGGCTAAATATGCTTAGATTACACAAACATATTCAAGTATCACGGTTAATCATTTTGGTATTAGCCGTAATCTCTTTTGTCTCTTGCTCTACCCAGAAAAACACATGGGCGACCCGGTCGTTCCATCAGACGAAAGTCAAATATAACATCCTTTACAACGGAAACATCGCGTATGACGAAGGCCTGAAGGCCATCCGCGATGCCAACACGGATGACTACAGCCGCGTGCTGTACCTCTATCCGGTGTCGAACCACACGGCAGCGCAGGCAGGGGCCTCGCAGATGGATAAGACCATCGATAAATGCCGTAAGTGCATCAAGCTGCACTCTATCAAGTCGAAACCCAAACGTAACCCTAAAAAGGCGAACGATCCCAAATATAAACTCTGGCTGCAATCCGAAGAGTTCAATAAGAACATGCATCTGGCGTGGCTGCGGCTCGGCCAGGCGGAGTTCCATAAAGGCGATTTCCTCGGTGCCGTCAGTACCTTCAATTATATCATCAATCATTATAAGAACGACCCGGACATGATTGCGCAATGCCAGCTATGGGTGGCGCGCGCCTATGCGGAGTTAGGTTGGCAATACGAGGCGGAGGACATGCTCAACCGTGTGCAGATAGACGCCCTCAGCCGCAAGCATGCGAAGCTCTATTCCGCCGTCAAGGCCGATGTCCTCCTGCACGGAGAGCATTATCACGAAGCGATACCGTTTGTGAAGATCGCTCTGCCGCACGAGAAACGGAAGATCTACCGCCCGAGGTTCGCGTATGTCTTAGGCCAACTCTATGAGAGGGAGGGTAAGAAAGATGATGCCATCAGCGCTTATAAGTCCGTCGTGCGTATGGCGCCGCCTAACGAGATGGATTTTAATGCGCGTATCCGCATGGCGGAGTTAGGAGGCAAGAACTCCTTGCGAAAGCTCCGTACGATGACCAAGCAGACGAAGTTCAAAGACCGCCTGGATCAGATCTACGGCGCAATGGGAAATATCTACTTATCCGTTCCGGATACCGCCAAAGCGCTGGAGATGTACGAGAAAGCGATTGCCGAATCGACCCAAGGCGGTACGGCGAAAGCTGCAATCCTCGTGCGCGCAGGAGATATTTATTTTGAACAACGCGCGTACGTGAAGGCGCAGCCTTGCTACCGCGAAGCGGTGACCATCCTCACGGCGGAGAACAGCGATTATCCCCGTATCCAGAAACGTTCCGAGGTCCTCGACGAACTCATCGTCTCTTATACCCAGGCACAGTTGCAGGACTCCCTGCAGAGACTCAGCCACATGACCGAGGCCGAGCAACGCGCTATCGTCGATAAGATCATCGCTGACCTCATCGAGGCGGAGAAAGCGGACTCTGTCAAGCAGGCCGAAGAAGCACTCGCTATCGCCCGTGGCGATGACGGACCGAGGTCGGTCAATACAGCGAACATGTTAGGCGGTGGAGGAAACCAGAAAGCAGAGTGGTATTTCTATAACCCCCAGCTCGTCAAGCAAGGTCTGCAGGAATGGCGGCGCCGTTGGGGCACACGTCCGCTGGAGGATAACTGGAGGCGGAAGAACAAACAGGTCGTTATTAGTGATGAAATGAGCGCTGTGCTCAATGAGGAGAATGACGGAATGTCTGCGGACT
This sequence comes from uncultured Bacteroidales bacterium, assembly GCA_945828585.1. Taxonomy (GTDB): domain Bacteria; phylum Bacteroidota; class Bacteroidia; order Bacteroidales; family Paludibacteraceae; genus Colicola. The sequence continues at coordinate 21,291 of CALZRN010000009.1, forward strand.
CCTTAGCAACCGACTCCACGGCTGTACCCGCCCCGAAGATAGAGACCGATAGCCATAAGCCCGAGTATTACCTCCAGCAGATTCCGCGTACAGAGCAGGATTTTGCGGCGAGCGACAGCCTCTGGCGCGAAGCGATGGTGGCACTCTATTATATCTACCGCGACAAGCTGGAGGACGAAGAGTTGGCGCAGGAGACCCTCCGTGCGCTCGATACACGGTTCGGTAACCATCCTTCCGTATTGGCGATCCATGAGGATGAGCACCTCCGCGCGCTGCGCCATGACGAGGCGTATATAGCCCGAATGAAGAAGATGTTAGCCGACCAGGACTCGCTCTATGCCGCTACTTATGCTGCTTATACCAAAGGTCAGTACGCCGAAGTCAAGGCGAATAAGAACTACATGGAGACCACCTATCCTCAGAGCTCTCTGATGCCGCGGTTCCTGTTCCTCAATGCTGTCTCTGTAGCTAAGACCGAAGGACAACCGGCATTCATCGCCGAGCTGCAGAACCTCGTTGCGAACTATGGTTCGACGGAGTTAGGCACCATGGCGAAAGATATGCTCGCGATGATGGGGCAGGGTATGGAGAGCCAGAAAGGCGGCGCTACGTCGTCCCTGGCAGACATGCGCGGACAGGTAGAGGAGACACCCGAAGAACAAGAGGCGGCTGCACAGGAGTGGAGCGAGGATCGCAAACAACCTTCTGTCGTCGTGCTGATACTGCCTCAGGCTTCCGAAGAGGCACTGAACGAACTGCTGTACGAAGTGGCACTGTTCAACTTCTCGCAGTTCCTCATCCGCGATTTCGACCTGCAGAAGATGCCGGTATGGGGTGAGTCCTGCGCCCTGCGCGTCAGCGGCTTTGCCGATATGGACGAAGCAGAGTGGTGGATGAACCTCCTGCAGAAGAACGCCGATATGCAAACAATCCTGCAAGGGATACAAATAAAGGCAGTCACCGAAGTAAACCTGCCTTTGATTGTAGGACAACCGTAGCCATCCATTTGTCGGGAAGTAAAGCGTGCCATTCTTCCCAACAAAAAATGGAACCCGCAAGGATTCCATTTGTCGGGAAGACGTGATTCGAACACGCGACCTCCGGTCCCCCAGACCGTTGCGCTACCGGGCTGCGCCACTTCCCGCCGCGTTCGTTTTTACGAAAGCGGGTGCAAAGGTACTGCTTTTTTCTGACATACGCAAATTTTTAGAGCATAAAATGACAAAAAAATTTTATATTGAGACATACGGTTGCCAAATGAACGTCGCAGACAGCGAGGTCGTAGCGGCTATTTTGGAGACTACCGATGCGGAAATAACCGACCGCTGGGAGGATGCCGACATCATCCTCCTTAACACCTGTTCCATCCGAGACAACGCCGAGCAGAAAGTAGGAGCCCGCCTCCGCGAACTGAAAGCGCACTTGAAGAGTCGAAAGTCGAAAGTCGAAAGTCAAAAGACTATCATTGGCGTCATCGGTTGCATGGCAGAGCGCATGGGGCAGGAGCTGATAGATACGTTTGGAGTGGATTTTGTTGCAGGACCGGACGCGTATCTCGACATACCCAACCTCCTTGCCCAATGCGAGCAGGGACATAAGGCGATGAACGTGGAGCTCAGTACCACAGAGACCTACCGCCAGATCATCCCTTCGCGTATCGGCCGCTCCATCAGCGGGTTTGTGTCCATCATGCGAGGTTGTAATAACTTCTGCTCCTACTGCGTCGTGCCTTATACCCGCGGACGCGAGCGCAGCAGAGACGTCGAGTCCATACTCAATGAGGTGCGTGACCTCCAATCGAAAGGCTATAAAGAAGTCACCCTCCTCGGCCAGAATGTCAACTCCTATAAATACGGGGATATTGACTTCGCCGACCTTCTGGAGCTGGTAGCCGATGCGGTGCCGGACATGCGTATCCGTTTCACGACCTCCCATCCCAAGGACATGTCCGACAAGACCTTAGAGGCTATCAGCCGCCATAAGAACCTCTGTAAGTTCATCCACCTGGCGGTGCAGTCGGGTTCGAACCATATCCTCCAACTCATGAACCGCAAATATACCAGCGAGTGGTACTTAGACCGTATCGCTGCTATCCGGCGCATCCTGCCGACTGCAGCCATCAGCACGGATATCTTCTGCGGCTTCCACGACGAGACACTCGAGGATCACGCCCAGACGCTCTCCCTCATGCGCGAGGTGGGATTCGACTCCGCCTTCATGTTCAAGTACTCCGAGCGACCGGGTACGTATGCGCATAAGCACCTGCCGGATAACATCCCCGAGGAGGAGAAAGTAAGGCGGCTCAATGAGATCATCGCGCTGCAGACCCAACTCTCTCTGGAGTCTAACCAACGGGAGATAGGCAAGACCGTGGAGGTACTCGTCGAGGGCTTCTCCAAACGCAGCCATGACGACATGTACGGACGGACGGAGCAGTACAAGACCGTCGTCTTCCCCCGTACCAACCAGAAAATCGGCGATCTCGTCAAAGTGACCATAAAAGAGGCATCTGCCGCTACTTTACGCGGAGAAATAGCCTAAAACAAAGAAATTTCGCATTTTTTTGCCAAAAAATTTGGTCATGTCAGAAAAAAGCAGTACTTTTGTACCGAAAACAAAATTTTCATAGTTAAGGTTTAGGTTTGATGGCAATAGGAGGCTGTGAAGTTTCCTATTGTTTTTAAACCAAAGGGTTAAAAGAATAGGTCTTTTTTGACCTATTGTTTTTTAAACAAAAAAATGTGCAAAATGGAAAAAGACCTTGATTTTTTAGACACTCCCTCTCTGCCGGATTTGACAGATATGGAGGAGGCTCGCAAAGCGATTATCGCCAGCGAGATTTTGAACCGAAAATATTAAAACAGAAATACTATGGCAACGTACATGACCGCTGAAGGTCTAAAGAAATTGAAAGAAGAGATCCAACAGTTGGAGACTGTGGAACGTCCGCGTATCATTGCCGCTATAGCAGAAGCGCGTGAGAAGGGCGATCTAAGTGAGAATGCAGAATACGATGCTGCGAAAGAGGCGCAGGGTGCGCTGGAGACGAAGATCGCTGTGCTGAAAGCTCGTCTGGCAGAGGCGCGCGTCCTCGATGCATCGGATATACGGACCGATGAGGTGCAGATTCTGACGAAAGTGCGCGTACGCATGGCGAACGGCATGGAGAAGACTTTCCATCTCGTTACCGAAGGAGAAGCGAACCTCGCGGAAGGTAAGATTTCCGTCACCACCCCGATCGCAAAAGGTCTGATGGGAAAGAAAGTAGGAGAGATAGCGGAGATCCAAGTCCCCGCAGGTGTCCTCAAACTTGAGGTCCTCGAGATCAGCCTTTAAATGACCAAATCGTAAATGTCATGACTCTCTTTACCCGTATCATCAAAGGTGAAATCCCGAGCTACAAGGTAGCCGAGGACGACAAGCATTACGCTTTTCTGGACATCAATCCTCTCGTGAAGGGACATACGCTCGTCATCCCGAAGTTGGCGGAGCCGGAAGCAGATTATATCTTCGACCTGACGGACGAGCAGCTGCAAGGCCTGATCACGTTTGCGAAGAAAGTGGCGGTGGGAATCAAAGCCGCTACGGGTTGCAAACGCGTCGGTGTAGCTGTCTTGGGTATGGAGGTGAACCACGTGCATATCCACCTCGTGCCGATGAACTCGGAGAAGGACATGCTCTTCACTAACCCCAAGCTCTCTCTCCCGGCAGAAGAGATGGCGATCATCGCCAACTCCATCGCCGAGGCGATAGAGAAAGACCGGCCAAAGGCCTGACAGAATACAGACCGCTGAGCTGACAGAGTACAGATATAATAAAGCCCGCAGATTTGCGGGCTTTATTGTTTACCATATCGATACTCGATTCTCCGGGGCGATGTACATCGGGGATTCGGGTGTTACGTTCCATGCCTCGTACCAGGCGTTAATCTGCGGCAGAGCACCGTTGACACGCCATCGACCGAGGGAGTGAGGATCGCTCTTCGTGCGGTTCAGGATCTCCTCCGGACGGATGTTACCTGCCCATACGTTCGCGTACGCGAGGAAGAACCGTTGTGCCGGCGTGAAGCCGTCGCGGGTCTGCAGACGCTCACTCTCGGGCTTGCTCTCTTCGTTGAGGCAGAAAGCCAGGTAACTAACTTGTAGACCGCCGTGGTCAGCAATGTTCTCACCCAGCGTGAACGCACCGTTAGCGTGTACGCCCGGAGCCACTTCGATCTTGTTGAACGCTTCTTCCATCACTTTCGTGCGCTCGTCGAAGGCGGCTTTGTCCTCTGCCGTCCACCAGTTGATCATGTTACCGTCCTTGTCGAACTGGCAACCCTGATCGTCGAAGCCGTGGGTCATCTCATGACCGATGACAACACCGATAGCGCCGTAGTTGAACGCGTCATCGGCGCTCATGTCGAAGAACGGATACTGCAGGATGCCGGCAGGGAAACAGATCTCGTTGGACGAGGGGTTATAGTATGCGTTCACCGTCTGCGGGGTCATGTACCATTTCTTCTTGTCCACCGGCTTGCCGAGGTAGCTCAGGCTGTACTCCTGCTCGAATTTAGCAGCGCGCTCGAGGTTGGCATAGTAGGTATCCTCCGGGTTGATGTCGAGCTTCGAGTAGTCGCGCCACTCGTCGGGATAACCGATCTTGATGGTGATGGCGTTCAGCTTCTCGAGGGCTTTGACCTTCGTCTCGTCGGACATCCATGCTAAGTTCCGGATGCGGATACCGAGGGCTTTCTGGAGGTTATGCACGAGCGCGAGCATGCGTTCCTTATTCTCTTCGGGGAAGTATTTGGCTACATACATCTGTCCTACCGCCTCGCCGAGCGTGCCGTTGACGATACCCACGGCGCGTTTCCATAGCGGCGACGGTTCCTCACGGCCGGAGAGCACCTTGCCGTAGAAATCAAAGGTGGTCATGTATATCTCCGTCGTCAGGTACGAAGCAGCACCTTCAATAGCCTGCCAGGTGAAGAGGGTCTTGAGGTCCTCGAGGGGTTCGTCCGCCAGCATCTTGCCTGCTTCCTGCAGGTGCGGTATCTGTCCTACGGAGAGGCTGTCTAACTCTACGCCCAAGGCATCGAAATATGCTTTCCAATCGACCTGCGGCACGAGCTCCTGTAACTCGCTGATGGACATCTTGTTGTAGTTCTTGATCGGGTCACGGAGCTCCACGTTGTTATACGCCGCTTTCGCCAGCCGGGTCTCCATGCGGAGGACGGTCTGTGCGCGGGCTGCACCGTCGCTGAAACCGAACAGACCGAACATCTTCTCTACGTACGCCACGTAGGCATTACGGATGGCGGTCGTCTGCTCGTCCGTGTCGAGGTAGTATTCTTTCTCGCCGAGCGCAAAACCTGCCTGGCACTCGTTGAGGATGTTCATCGAACTGTTCATCGCGTCGGCATCGACGTACATCGCCCATAGCTGATAGTCCATCGCCGCACCGAGGTGCTTCGACAGCTCCTCACGAGAAGTTATTGCCGCTATCTCGTCGAGGGTATGCTGCACCGGTGCTATACCTTCGCGGTCACGACGTGCCGTGTCCATCGCGAGGTTATACAAGTCCCCGATCTTCTGGGCGATATCACCCTGCGGGTGTTTGTCCTTCGCGATGTCCTGAATGAGGCCGTTGACCTGCTCGAGGTTGGTGAGTCCGAGTTTGTCGAACGAACCGAAACGTGCATACTCCGGCGTCAAGGGGTTGTTGGCCATCCATCCGCCGCACGCAAACTGATAGAAGTCATTCTGCGGAACCGCCGTCGTGTCCAGGTTGGCGAGGTCGATACCGGTCGTTTGTTGCTGTTTGTTAGTACAAGCTGTAGTCATAAGCATTACTGCGCTTAAAGTGAAAATAAGTTTTTTCATAATCGAATTTTTCAAAATCGACTGCAAAATTACTGCTTTTTTTTGAGATATGCAAGAAAAATCGGAGATTTTTAGTCGAAAGTAGAAAGTCGAAAGTAGAAAGAGATGAGGTAGTTGCTAATACTTCCGTGAGCTGTCGCCACGATTTTGTAGATACGTTGTTTGGTCATACTGGTTGATTTTTTGAACACGATACAATATAAACAGCCAAAGGGGGTACTGTCCCTCTTTGGCCGTCTTTGTCCGAAAAAAATGCCAAAAAATGATTTTTTAATCATCCAGCAGTACGATCGGAAAATCGTCAGGATGGTAGTTCACTTCCGGATAACCGGGCAGATCGGGTTTTGTCATTGCTTTCATGTCGTTTGTATATCGGGAGATGATCCCGTGTTGGTCGTGTTGATCATTTTGATTTGACATAGATGACACAGTTTCCGGTAGGGTTCTCCATTTTCCAAAATTCTTCAAAATCCATAATAATAAAAAAGAAAAATTAATTTTTTAATAATTATTTTTTTATTTTCTCTTTGGTTCTTTCTCTTTTATCGGCTTTCTTTTTAGTCAAGCCCAGTAGATATAGCTTGTATTTATTTGCTTGAATTTTTGTTAAAAAAGATACAAGCTATATCCTGGCTAAGTTAATAATGGAGTCGGAGTCGGGATGGGCTTTGTCGAGCTTCTCGGCGGTGCGTTTGACGTCCGCTCGCATGTCCTTGAGTTGCGCGGCAATAATTAACCCAGCGCTGGGTTGTTTTGGAAATCCGATGCAAAATTTTTGAATTTTTCTTTTTGGACGGTAAAAAAGCAGAAATATTTGCGTATATCAATATTTTTTTGTAATTTTGCAGCCGCAAATAATAACGAGTGAACGGATTAATGAAATAGAACAAAATTAAATCTTAAATGATATGATACTGGACAAATTAGAGAACGCCGATAGGTACTTCGATTGCGTGCCGGGCTTCGAACAATTCATGAAATTCTACAACGACAATGACTTGGAAGAGATGCCGGCGTGCAAGATCTTTCTGGACGGCAAGAACCTCTTCGTGAATATCAATGATTTCAAGGGCAAAGAGGAGTCCGAATGCCGTATGGAGGCACACCGCGACTACCTGGATATCCAGATTCCGCTGGGCGACGACGAGGTGATGGGCTGGAAAGCGCAGGTCGATTGTCAGGACGTGACGCAGGAGTACGACGAGGGTAAGGACGTAGAGTTCTACGGCGACAAGGCTACCGCAAAATTCACTGTGCCGGCAGGACATTTCGCAGTCTTCTTCCCCGAAGACGCTCACCAGCCCGGTATCGCTCCGGGCAAAGAGTACCGGAAGCTCATCGTCAAGGCGAGAGTGGATTAAAAAGACCGCCTTCGGCTGACAGAGTACAGACCGGCCAAAGGCCTGACAGAGAACAGAAGAAAACCATTAAAAACACACATATTATGGCTACAAAGTCAAAAGTAGAAAGTAAAAAGTCGAAAGACGAAGGCCCGAAACATTTACCGATAGTGGCACGGGATCCGTACCTGGAGCCGTATGAGGGTGCGCTGCAAGCACGCGCCGAGTATGCCCTCCGCAAAGAGGCGGAGCTCACCGGCGGACAAGATCTTGCGGATTGGGCAAGCGGATACCTGTATTTCGGATTACACCATGACCGCCACAACAAACAGTGGATCCTGCGCGAGTGGGCACCGAACGCCACGGCGATCTATATCAAGGGCGATATGAACGGATGGCAGAAAGACGAAGCCTACCGTCTGCAACCCATCGGTAACGGCGTCTGGGAAGCAAAAATGCCGGAGGACGCCATCCAACATGAGCAGTTATACAAGCTCCTCGTCGAATGGCAAGGCGGTTACGGCGAACGTATACCGAGTTACGTGCGCCGCGTGGTGCAGGACGAGCAGACGAAGATCTTCTCTGCGCAAGTATGGG
>CALZRN010000010.1 GCA_945828585.1 uncultured Bacteroidales bacterium
TCAATAGACACGCACTTGCCCCCTTTTAGCCTCCATTTACGGTCCAATCCCGTTCGCATCTCGTTCGCATTACGGACATCTACGTCCCGTTTCTTTCGGGCTATAGCCCCAGATGGATGCGGAAACGGATACCCCAGGAGGTCGCCCCGGGCGTGAAACCCCACACGGAATATAAATCGCATACGCGGAGTATATTACCGATGCCGACACCCACTTCGCCATATAGACCGCCCTGCGGGCTAACGGAGTACAGACCGTCCGGCGGACTGACAGACCGCTGCGCTGACAGATACCCGTAAGCAATCTTCGCTTCGACGAGTTCGCGCAGGTGCAGCCACCGGACACCGGGGATAAGGTTGAAAAGGATGCCCTGGCCGTTCCACTCCGTTTGCAACGCGACGTACTTATCCGCCATCAGTTGGTTGCCATGCAAGAACGTGAAGCGGTAAGGGTCGTAGGCGTAGCCTTGGTTGGCGGATGCCTGCCAGAGCAGGAACGAAGGCACAGAACCGAAGATAGCACCCGCCTGAAACGCATAACTCAGCGTCCCGCCCATGCCTAACTGGGCATGCTGCGTGAGCATCAGTCGCAGATGTGCGTACAGAGAGGAAGTTACCCCCGACCCGGACCAATGCCCGGCTTCCAAACCGGCATACAACACCGGATATCTTCCTGAATAAGCATAGCGGCGCGCGAAGAATCCGTCGTACTTGCGCTCGCCCCAACTCAGACGGGCAATCAGGTTGAGTGACTGATAGGCACACCCTCCTTGCCATCCCGCGCGGATATACGTGCGCGTCTCGATATCCTTACTCCAGTCGGCGAACCAGTGGAACTGAATCTGCCGTTGCCGCATGGCGGTGTTGACACACAACGAGTCGCGATGGAGTGCCTCAAAAGCATATGCCGTGAAATCGAAGTTACCCCATCCCATGGAGTTCTCGCGCAGCAGCCGGTCGAAGTCATCGACCTCCGACCACACATACCGGTCGTTGTACTCCAACTGCATGTAGTTCCGCCGCGGAGTAGGCAGATTGACGGAGATGCGCCCCATGCCTTTGGGCAGCCGGTCCTTGAATCCGTAACCCACCGATGCCTCCAGCGAGACGACTTGGGAGAACCGCTCGTTCGTACGGAACGGCAGACCGATATGCACACCCTCGTGCTTGTTGACCTGCAGGATCTCCTCTATATGACCGATGTCCACCGGTGTGCCGGTAGGGATATAGCCGGTAGCAACAATCGTCGCAAACCATTTCGCTGTGCGGATAATCGGCATACTGTCCAGCGCCGCAAAAGCACTATCGGCAGACAGACCGTCCTGCGGACTGACAGACCGCTCTGCTGACAGACCGCTCGTATGACTCGCTGACAGACCGTCCTTCGGACTGACAGAATTCGCCAGCCGGGTGGTCAGCAATAGAGTGGGGAAGACGGTGCCGGGTTGCTCGCCCTGCACGGCGACATCTAATAGGACGGAGATCTGCTCGTCGGCAATCGTTCCGTCCGGCGCGAGGGTCTGGCTCAAGTGGAGCGAGTTGACGTAGTTGACCGCCACCTCCGCCGGCACGTATGCGCTGATAGACCGCAACGCAAAAGTGGCGGTATCGATCACCATCTCACCGTTGAAAGTGGCGTAAAAAGGATTGCGGGTCCGGAAATGGATGGTATCTTCGCCTGCCAGATAATACCGGTAATAAAGGTTGCCGGAAGGCGCCAGCGGAGACAGGAACGCATGACCCATAAGCGAGACGGAAGGTGCGTAGAAATTGAGGTTGCCTTCGCCTCCGATCAGTCCCGAATAATCGGTCGGCGAGAGGATGAGCGCCTGCGTCATCTGGTCATTGGCGGGCGTGAACTCTTTGCCTTCAGCGCGGAAAGACTGCGTCTCGCGGTAGAGCGGCAGGATATATGTCGAGTCCTCCTGACTGAGCATGCCGGCCTGCAAGCTGCGCCATAGCGCCCGTCTCAGATGCCTTTTGGAGATATGCGAGACGTATAACTCCTGCGTCCGGCGAAGGACTGCGCTGTGCTCCGGATGCAGCGTCCGGTCGTTCTCGGCACGGTGGTCGCGCACCTTCCGCAATAACTCCAACGCCGGGTTCTCATTCGGTGCCACGACGACCTCCGTCAGGGTGGCTACTTTTTCTCGCATAGCTACCTGCAGACCTGCCATAGTGCCCGGTTCGATCTCAAAACGCTGGGTATAATACCCCACGGCTGAGAAGACCAACTGCGCCTTCGCCTGCATATCTACCCGCAGGGCGTAAGAGCCGTTGGCATCGGAGGTCGTGCCGATCTTCGTGCCGCGGAAATGAATGTTGACATTCGGTATCGCTTCACCCGTCGTCTCGCTCACGATCTCCCCGACGATGATGGTCTCGACGGCGAAGAGCGAAGAGCGAAGAGCCAAGAGCCCAAGAAGTACTATGTATCGTAATTTCGTCATTACGTAATGTCGTTATTACGGCCGGTTGGCGGGATGACATTTTAATACCGCGTTACGCAGGTCTTGAACGTTCAGATGGGTGTATATCTCTGTGGTCGCGAGGTCTTCGTGCCCGAGCAGTTGTTGGATGACGCGCAGGTCGGCGCCGTTCTGCAGCAGATGGGTCGCAAACGAATGGCGCAGCGTGTGGGGCGAGACGGTCTTGGCGATACCTGCTTCGGCGCATAAGTTACGCACGATAGTAAAGACCATCGCCCGTGTGAGCGGTCGGCCGTAGCGGTTGACGAACGCAAAATCCCGCGCCTCGGGTTTGACGGGCCATGAAGCACGGTCCTGCATCCAGTACCCGAACCACTCTTCCGCCACCGGAGAGAGCGGCACAAGGCGTTGCTTGGAACCCTTGCCCTCAATCAGCATATAGTGTTCGTCCATATAAATACGGCTCAGCGGCAGGTTCACCAACTCGCTCACGCGCAGACCCGAGCCATACAACATCTCCATCATCGCTCGGTTGCGATGACCCTCGTTGGTGGAGAGGTCGATGGCTGCCATCATGCGGTTCACCTCATCCAGCGTCAGTACCGTCGGGATATGTTTGGATTTCTTGGGTCCCTCCAACAGTTCCGACGGGTCCTGGTCAATATAGTCTTTGTACAGCAAAAATCGGAACCACGAATGGATCCCCGCTAACACACGGGCCTGTGTGGCTTCGGAGCGGACGGTCTTGAATTGCTCGAAGATAAACTCCTGTAGTTCATCAAAACTCATCTTCACAGCATCCAGACCATGTTCCTCGGCGTACGCCATGAGCTTGTCCAGGTCCATCTCATAGCCCTCGATTGTGTTCGGCGAATAGCCGCGTTCCAAACGCAGCCACCGATGGTACTCTTGGCGGATGGACTTGTCGCTCATGGTTTTTGGTTGGGGTGATAGGGCAGTAACGAACCGCCGAAAACGGGACGGTAGGTGCATTTCTCGCCGCGCGAGTTGCGGTAATAAAGGGTGAAAAGCAGGCTGTCTCCCCGATAAACAAACGAACCGGAGTCCAGAACTTGAATAGATGCCACCTTCCCGTCACCAATGGAGAGGATGTACATCCCGTGCGGGGTGCCCTCATAATCGCGGCCGGCAAGAAAAGTGAAAGGATAGATGGTGGAGGCCTCATCCCGCCCCTCTCCCAAAGAGAGGGAGGTATATTCGCCTTCTTCCAAAAGACTGTCGGGTACAAAGATATCCGACAGATAGAGGTTATAGCCCGTGCCTTCCATCTTATGATCCTTATTCAGCGTAAGCCCTTCCGAATAGAGGTCTAACGCCACTACCGCGTATGGCACCGAGTCATAGAAATGACCGTAGATCTCCTGATAAGCCAAATCATACTCGACCGGAAACTCTTGCCTTACCGCAGGCGTGATAGGCTTGCAGGAACTCAACGCAAAAGCGATGATAGCAAGAAGATAAAGGACCTTTTTCATGCGATTTTCATTTTTCTCGTGGGATACCATGCGGCTACAAAACCCAAAACTAACACAATCACAGCGACCAATACGATATCGACTGTCTGAACCTGAACGGGGTAGGCGGAGATGATATACTCTGCTCCCGAACCCAATTTGAGCCACTCGAAATGCTGCTGCCCCAGACACAAGAGCACGCCGATGACGAGTCCGCCTATCGTGCCGAGTGTGGAGATCAGCCATCCTTCCGTCAGGAAGATCCTCCGGATGGTCGGTTCGTCGGCGCCTAAATCTGAGAGGATACGGATGTCTTCGCGCTTGTCGATGATCAGCATCGAGAGCGAACCGATGCTGTTAAACAGAGCTATCAGAAGGATAAAAACCAGCAGTAGCACCGTCAGCAGTTTCTCGATCTTGAGGATGCGGAAGAAATCAGCCTGCTGCTCATAGCGGTCGAGAACCCGATATCCGGGACCGAGTGCTTTTGCTATCTGGGATTGGAGATAGGAGATTTTTACCCCTTCTCTGGGTTGGATGCGCAGTGCCGATGCGGTGTGTTCGTCGTACTCGAAAAGCCGCTGCGCCAACGGCAGGGAAACTAACATCAGCTGGTCGTCGTAATCGATCTGGTTGACCGCAAACGTGCCGGCAATGAAGGCATGCTCATGTAGCAGCGACAAGTCCGGTCGCATGAGGTTGATCCGCTCCGTCCGCCGTGGTGCATAGAGATGGAGTGCACCTGTGAAATGGGCATTGATACCTATCTGCCCCGCCAGACCCCTTCCTAACACCGCGCGCTCGAAAGCACCGTCCCAGACGGAATAAAAACCGTCGGTGATAATGGAGTCGATATGTGCTGTCTGTTCAAAAAGAGAGTCCACGCCCATGACACGCGCGGGCAGCTGATGATCCTTATAGCGGATGAGGGCGGTCTGCTCCAGCTGCATGGAGACGGCCTCGATATCCTCGCGCGCGTACAAAGAAACGACAGGCGCCGTGTCGGTGCGCAAGGTGGTGCCTTCTGCCGGAACAACCATCAACGCCGGATCGAACTCCGAGAACATATGCTCTACCAGCACCCCGAAACCGTTCATCACGGAGAGTACACAAACCATCGCCGCTGTGACAACCATCACAGCGGCGGCACTAATGCCGGAGACGATATTTATGGCATTATGCCCTTTCTTTGAGAATAAATACCGCCAGGCAATATGGTTTTCGAGATTAGCCATGCAGCAACTCATCAATGCGCTCCATTCGATCGATTGTGGTATCCAGATGGAAGATGATCTCCGGAATAATGCGCAATTGATGGCGCTCCAATGTGCCGAGTTCACCGCGGAAACGGTGGGTGTTCTCTTCAATCAGCGTCATGGTCTGCTCCACTTTGTCCTGCGGAAAAATAGAGAGATAGATGTGCGCAATAGAGAGATCTGGCGACACGCGCACTTCGCTTACGGAAATCAGCGTTCCGCTCAGCGTGCGCGCGTATCGCAATAGGATGTCGCTCATGTCTTTTTGAATCAACCGAGCGATCTTGTGTTGTCTAGTGCTTTCCATAAATCCCTTGGGATTTTTGGGGACCCCGCAAATTTCAAATTTGTGGGGAGAGCGAGCGTCCCCGAGTATTTACTGCCTAAACTTATTTAGGACATATACGAGGGGAACGAGCGCGACTAAAATTTGTGGCGTCCTTCGTCGGCTACAGTCAGTTTCTTACGACCTTTAGCGCGGCGTGCAGCCAGTACGCGGCGACCGTTTGCGGTTGCCATTCTCTCCAAGAAGCCGTGTTTGTTACGACGCTTGCGTTGGGATGGTTGGAATGTACGTTTCATTGTTTTATAAGTATTTGAGTCCTCTCACGAGGACGGGTTTATACGTCAAAAAGCTTGCAAAATTACTGCTTTTTTTTGATATGACCAAATTTTTTCGCATTTTTTTTGCTTTTGAATGCATTTTTAGTCAAAAACCTCCATTAAAACATCCAAAGAACGGGGAGTTTTCCACGTTTCTACGTGTTCTTCGAAATATGCGCATAGTGCGCGGAGTTGTTTCTGCCGTTCTGTCCTCGTTTGCGGCAAAGGGAGTGCTTCGCTCATCGCAAATCCTAATTTGGCGGCCAAACCTACCAGAAACGATAAATGAAAATTCTGCGGCTTGTCTGTTTCGTCCAACTCCTGAATGGATTGCGCGATAAAATCAAACATCGGTTCATCGCTCATGGGATGTCTTAGTACGTGGTACAGCACCTCACTGATGAAGAGCGCGATGGTCCTTTTATATGGATCGGTATCAATCGTGCGGGGAACAAAAGTTAACTGCGCCGTGCGGATCGACCGCTCGTCTGTCGTGAGTTGAAGAATCGACAAAGGGTTGTATCGTCCGGAGGTGTTCTTCCGTCCGATCCCATACACCATATAATTAATACGCCCGCCTGCGCGTGTGTACGCATGTAGGAGGTGGGCTTTGTCGGAGTGGGGTTGCAACGAGAGTACTATCGCATCAGTCGTGGTGTACATAGAGACTGTCGATAAGCGCCCCGTCGGTCAGACGATAGGTCTTGAAGATAAGAGGTCCATGACCCGTAGAATCCGCGTTTGTTGCGGTCTCGATTACTGCGTAAGCAGGGACGGAGTCCACCGCTTCGGGGGTGTAGAAGAATTTCTGTTCTTTAGGTCTGCCTGCCGTGTTAATCACTACAAACGGCGTACGGCGCATGTAGTTATGGTCATGTCCCGCGAGTACCAGATCGGCTTCGCCTAAGGCATGGCGGAAAGCACTATAGATCAGCACATTCGCGCGCCCTTTTCCTACGGACAGTACCGGGTGATGCATCATCACGACTACGAACCGTCCGTCCGCTCTCGCTTGTGTCATCAACCCGCGCAGCCAGGTCAGCGTTCTTGTCAGATACACCAGACGATTCAGCGGGTTAGTATCAATCGCGATGAACCGGATAGCCGGCAGATCGATATAGTAAGAGGCGCCCGGTACAGCTTCCGGACCGTTCTCCGGATGCGCGAAAGCATGCTCCCAAACGGGAGAGAGTTCTTTATGAACCCCTTTGGAGTACTCATGATTGCCCGGCGTAACGATGACCGGTATGCCATTGAGCGCCGAGGCACTCCATTCACGAAGCAGCAGCTGATAGTAATAATCCTGCCCCCGGTCCATCCAATCGCCCACTTGTGCGAGCGCTTCGGCTTCGGGTACCCGCGCTGCGAGGGTGTCGTAATCGGCCTGCGTGAGCCTGTTATGCACGTCGCCAAGCACAAGGATCGTCGTCTTCTCAGGCGTCGTGTCGGTCTCAAAGATCGGGAACGTGTAGTCCTGCGTCAGACCGGTCCACTGGGGCTCTTCGGGCATGCCGAACCACGCCTGCCAGCGGAGGGCGCAGAGCACTGCGCCTCCCGCTAACAGAAGGGTTAGGAACACTATGTAGCCCCACTTGCGCATTAGAACGGCAGGTCGCTGGTGCCGTCGCCGGCAGAAGCGTCAAAAGGATCTACATTCACCGGCGCACTCTCTACCGGTGCTGCCGCAGGTGCTGCAGCCGGTTGTGCAGGAGCTGCTGCCGGGGCTGCCGGAGCAGGAGCGGCTGCGGCTTGCGTGGTGTCACCCTGCTGGATGCGCCATGCGCGGATAGAGGTGTACCAACGGCCGTTGAACTCGCGGCTCTCGATATCGAAACTAACGGTAACCAGCTGATCTACATCGCAGGGGTTCTGCTTGATACGCTCCTCGCCGAACACCTCGAAATGTACCTTGCGGGGGTACTGATCCAGGGTCTCGAGTACGTATGGCTGTACTTTCCACGGGTTGCCGTTACGACCTATGCCCTCTTGGGCAGGCAGTACTTGGATGATTTTTCCTACTACTTCCATGTCTTTAAACTTTCAACTTTAAACATTCAACCTTATTCGCCTTTAATAGCAGCTACACCCGGGAGCACTTTGCCTTCGATTGCCTCGAGGAGTGCACCACCACCGGTGGAGATATACGAAACCTTGTCTGCCAGACCGAACTTGTTGACGCAAGCTACGGAGTCGCCACCGCCGATGAGGGAGAATGCACCTTCCGCCGTTGCCTCTGCAATCGCGTTACCGATAGCGCGGCTGCCGTCGCAGAAGTTGTCGAACTCGAACACACCTGCAGGACCGTTCCAGAGGATGGTCTTGGCGCCCTTGATAGCGTTAGCGAAGTTCTTCTGTGCCTCAGGACCGGCATCCATACCTTCCCATCCCTCGGGGATAGCGTTCGACGGGCAAACCATCTGCTTGGCGTCGTTGCTGAAGCTGTCGCCGCAGATAGCATCCGGAGCGAGCACGAGCTCTACGCCGTTCTTCTTGGCCAGCTCCTCTACGCCTAATGCTACATCGAGCTTGTCGAGCTCTACGATCGAGCCGCCGATCTCGCCGCCGTGTGCTTTAGCGAAAGTATAAGTCATACCGCCGCAAAGGATCAGTTTATCTACTTTGCCCAGCAGGTTCTCGATGATACCGATCTTCGAGCTTACTTTCGAACCGCCCATGATAGCCACGAACGGACGTTTGATATCTTTGAGGATAGCGTCAACAGCAGCTACCTCTTTCTCCATCAGGAATCCGAGCATCTTGTTGTCTGCGTCGAAATAATCCGCGATGACAGCGGTCGAAGCATGTTTGCGGTGAGCCGTACCGAAAGCGTCCATTACGTAGCAGTCTGCGTACGAAGCAAGCGTCTTGGCGAACTCTTTCTGACGTGCTTTCATCTCTTTCTTGGCGGGCTCGTATGCGGGATCCTCTTTCTCGATACCTACAGGTTTGCCTTCCTCCTCAGGATAGAAGCGGAGGTTCTCGAGCAACAATACCTCACCCGGTTTGAGGGCGGCAGCCTGTGCTTGTGCTTTCGCGCAGTCCTCAGCAAACTGAACCGGACGACCTAAGGCTTCAGCTACTGCCTCTTTGATCTGGCCAAGGCTGAACTTAGCCTGCACTTTGCCTTTCGGCTTGCCCATGTGGCTCATGATGATTAGCGCACCACCTTCATCCAAGATGTGTTTGAGGGTCGGAAGCGCACCACGGATACGGGTGTCGTCTGTGATTTTTCCATTCTCGTCCAGGGGCACATTGAAGTCCACACGAACGATCGCCTTCTTACCGGCGAATTTGTAATCTTTAATCGTCATAATGTGTTATATTTTAGTTGTTTTTACTTGCTTTCGCTATTCCGTAATCCCGTAATCACGTTATTACGTTATTTTATTTCCAATCGATAGAGTTCAGCCTTCCGCGATAGACGTCGCTGTAAGAACTCGTCTGATCCTGTCCGCCGAACAGATAAATATCGTTTCCGCGCACGATGGCGGTCTGTTTCTGCCGTGCCTGATAGACTTCCGGCAGCTGGTTCTTCAACGTGTCCGCTTTGGTCCAGGTCATGCCTTCATTGGTGGATACGAGGATGTCCCGACCGAAATAAGTCATCTGGTCGTCCACGCCGCCGAAGAGTAACATCTGGTTGTCGTACCAGACGACAGACATTCCGGTCATGCCGGATACTTTCGGGCGGTCGATAGAGAACTCCACCAGCCGGTATTGTCCTTTGGGCTGCGGGTGTTCGGAGTATTCCAGGTGCCATTTGGTGCTCAGGCTCTTGCCGTTCTCCGCAAAGCCGCCGATGATCATCGCCCGTTCACGACCGCTGGGACTGTAGAAACATAATGTCGCAAAATCGCTGATAGGAAACTCACCTTGGGGTTTCAAACCGCTCAGCGTCAACTCGCCGTTATGGAAATATCCTAATTCGTATTGGTCCTCTTTCTGCGTCAGTACCCACGCCAAGCCATTCCAGTAAAGCAGCATCGTCACTACTTCTTCTGCCACTACGTTCGGCGTCCAGGTGACTGCGTTGTCCGAGGTATAAATCGTATGATCCTGCGCGTAATAAAGGGTCTGACCATCGGAGATCATCTGCCGCACTTTGGTACCTGCGGGCAGGCCTGTCGGCGCTATGGGAGTACTCCATTCTTCGCCTTCCTCAGAGCGATAGACCGACAATTCAAAACCGTTCGACACCATCATCACGAAATCGCCGTTCTGCTCCAATACGCGTTGCTCCGTCTCTTCCTGATTGTCAAAGCCGTCGAATATCTTCTCCCAGGTATAGAGGTCGGGATCCACCTGATGCACCGACGGACGGATCTCATAAACCTTGGTGTTCGTCTTGTCCGCGGAACGGATAGAGAGATATATAGGGCTCTTGGTAAAGTCGAGCGTATCATATCCCGTGAGCAGGCAAACGGTGTCAGGGAAGATGAGGGACGAGGCGCTTGGCGTAGCGGCAAACACGAACCGCGGCACTACGCGGTGCAGATCCGTGCCGTAGAGCATCGAGTCTTTGTTCCACACCAGACCCGTATCCAGCCGCTCCTCCACGGTGAAGACCGCTTGCGCCAGACCCGGCATCGAGTCTGCTTTGGCAAACGAGAATGCACTCAGCCGTGCTTCCGATGAAGGGACGGTGGTAGAGCCGGAGTTGTCACAACCGATTAGCAAAAGTGCAAAAAAACACGTTGATATGTATAAAAATTTGCGCATTTCAAATATTTTTTGTACCTTTGCAGTCGCAAAGGTAAAACTTATCTACATTTATGTTGTTCGAATCACAAATACATGATCTCAAAATGTGGCTGCCGTGGTGCCGTATCCGTCGTGATCAGGCAGCCCTTCGGGCTATCGTAGAGCAGCAACGCCGCATGATGAAACCCGAGGATGTGGCATCTCAGTCCGCACAAGTCATCAGCCAGATTGAGAAGATGACGGCTTTTCGCGAGGCAAAGACCGTGATGCTTTATTATCCCGTCCATAACGAGGTGGATCTGCGTCCGCTGCTCGATAAGTATGCGGGTGAAAAAATGTTTCTTTTACCTGTTACCCATCGCCACTCGATGGAGGTGCGTCCCTATGACGGGGAGGACATGATGCAGAAGGGACATTTAGGGGTACCTGAGCCGCAGACTCCCACGTATCATGGATCTATTGATTTGATCTTGGTGCCCGGAGTGGTTTTTGATAACCATCGGCATCGTATTGGTCGGGGTGGAGGATATTACGATCGCTTCTTGTCCAAACACAAGACCTCGAAACAGGTCGGTGTCTGCTATTCCTTCCAACTGCGCAAGCGCGATATCCCGCACATGTATTCCGATCGTCGCATGGACCGGGTGGTTACTCCTCTGTCGACCATTGGATAGTCGGTTGGCTATCTTGGATGCGTTTCAGCTCTCGGTCACTCTCGGCCGAGAGTTTTCTTTCGCCCTTGCGGTAGTAGTAGATCACGCCGTATAGCTGACATTTCATCATCCTCGCGTACGGCAGCTGGTCTTTGTAGTAGTCCTCCACGAGGTTCCATATATTCAGTATTATCTCGTCTGCCTGCGCGCGAAGCGGCTCTAAGTCCCCATGCACACGCTCCGTGTTCTGCACGTGGAAAGCATGCTGCCGTTGGTGTTCGCAGAAGATATCATAATGCACCTTCACCTTGTTAATTGCCGGATTATAAATCGGGAAACCGCCGTTCGCCATGCGTTTCTGCTCACCCTCGATAATCTTCTTTCCCCACTCTAAAAGGTACTCTTCCGTGGACAGATCCGGCACGATATGTTGGTGCGGATCCAGGCCGTAAAGCAGTTTCTGCTCTTTCTTGATCTCCCCGCGGATAACGGAGAGGTTGAGCACCTGGATGAAATGCGAGATGTACATACGTGCGTTCTGCACAATGTGACGGTACTGTTTGTTGGCGTTGACAGTGGAGGCATAGTTGTCTTTGGATTGCATCACTATGTTCTCAAACTGAACCAAGAACCGTTGTGCTTCGCTTTGTACTTTGTACGGGATGACCTGCTCGGTATAGTCGGCTCCTTGCGCGCGCTGGATAGCGTTCTGCAGGGCATGCAGGCGAGCTAAGTCCGTGTTGGGTAATCGACGATAAGGCATCTTGTTATTGGCGATTTAAACATTTACCATTTGTTCTTTAACTCTTTCTGGTGGCGAGTTTCTCAGCCAACTCACGGAGTGTCTCCGTGGCGTCGTTCTGCGGCAGTTTGTCCAGCTGTGCGAGGGCAAGAGCAGTCTGCTCCTCCATCACCACTTCACTCGCTTCGCGTACTCCGAGACGGGTGAAGATCTCCGTCACGGCGGCAATCTTCTCTTCGTCACGGTCGGTTGCCATCATCCATTGTAGCAACTCCGCACGGCTCTCTGCGTCCGCTGTCTCCATCGCGGTGAGAAGAAGGAAAGTCTTCTTGTTCGCGCATATATCTCCGCCGATCTTCTTGCCGAAAGTCTTCGGGTCGCTATAAACGTCAAGCAGATCGTCTTGAATCTGGAAAGCCAGACCGATATGCAGACCATACTGGTACAACGCCTCCTGTTGGTTCTCGTTCGCTCCGGCAATATAGCCGCCGATCTTCATCGCGTACGCCAAAAGCACCGAGGTCTTCTTCTCAATCATCATCATGTAATCCTCGATACCCAGGTGGCTCGCGTGCTCGAAATCCACATCGTACTGCTGTCCTTCGCACACGCCGGTCGCCATCTCGTTGAACATCTCCAATGTCCTTCGTACTTTGTCACTGGGTACTTTGGCTATCAGCTTGTACGCCTCGATGAGCATCTGGTCGCCCGAGAGGATAGCCGTGTTCTCGTTCCATTTGACATGTACCGTCTCGCGGCCGCGACGCACGGACGCTTTGTCCATCACGTCGTCGTGAAGCAGTGTGAAGTTATGGAACACCTCCAACGCCAACGCCGCAGGCACTACGTCATCCATCACGCTGCCGTTCAGCAATCCGCCGTTGATAATCGTCTCTGCCGCCAGGAGCGCCAAGGTCGGACGAAGTCTCTTGCCACCGGACGCCAATGCGTACTCGATCGGCTCGTACAGTCCCCGTGGCTCCTTATCCCATTTCAGGGATTCTATTGCTTGGTTAATATCAATCATTTTTGTCTGTATTCTGTCAGCAGGCTTAGCCTGCGGTCTGTGTTCTGTCAACGAAGTGGTCTTCTATAATATCTGTCAGCACCTCTTTGATGTCGAGGCCTGCGGCACGAACCTGCTGCGGAATGAAACTCGTAGCCGTCATGCCCGGCGTCGTGTTCACCTCTAACAAGTTGATCTGCTCGCCGGTGATGATCCAATCGACGCGGATGATGCCGTTGGCGCCGATGATGTCATAGATACGCAGGGTCTCTGCTTGGATCTTGTCACGGATGGCGTCAGGGATACGCGCCGGAGTGATCTCCGACACCTGACCTTTGTATTTGGCGTCGTAATCGAAGAACTCATTCTTCGTCACAACCTCCGTGATCGGGAATGCCACCGCTTTGTCTTTGGTCTTATACACACCACAGGTCACTTCCGTCCCTTTCATATACGACTCGCAGATGACTTCGTCGCCCTCTTTGAACGCACGCTCGATGGCCGGGTAAACATCCTCAACCGTCTTCACTTTCGTACATCCGAAGGACGATCCGCCCACGTTGCTCTTGATAAAACACGGCAGACCTAAGGTGTCTGCAATCTTCTGGGCGTTGGGCCATTTTTGTCCCGCACGGAGCATCATACTCTTGGCTATATGAAAACCGAAATAGGAGAGATAGTGGTTGCAGGCGTATTTGTTAAACGTCAGCGCTGCTGCCAAGACTCCGCAGCAGCTGAACGGAATACCCATCATCTCTAAGTATCCCTGTAACAAACCATTCTCGCCCGGCGTGCCGTGGATAGTGATATACGCGAAATCGAACGTGTGCTTCACGCCACCGCGCGTAAAAGAAAAATCATTCTTGTCAATCGGGCAACCATCTTCTGTATGCCACTCTTTCCCCTTCAGTACGACAATGGTAACGTCATAACGCTCCTTGTCCATGAAGGAGTATAAACCCGAAGCGGAACGCAGCGACACTTCATGTTCGCTACTGTCCCCTCCGGCGATAATTGCTATTTGTCTTTTCATTCTTATTTTAACGCTTTGTGCGTTTCCTCAAAAACGCTGCAAAGTTACTATTTTTTTTTCACATACGCAAGCGCGCGCGCATTTTTCTTTATTTTTATGCTTTAAAGACTACTTTTCCCGCTTGTATTTATACCGCTCCTCTACTATGTATATAATACTGTCCTATACCTCTCCAATACTTATTCAAAACGCAAATACGGCGCTGCTCTTCGTAAATCTTCTTCCGTCATTTCCGGCAACGCGCGCAGATCCTCTATGGATTCCAGACGCACCTTCTTCCTGCGAAGAGTATAGATCGCCTTCGCTTGCTCGTAACGTATATACGGATGCCGCTGCAAGCGGTCGATAGAAGCACGGTTGACATCCATCCGTTGTACCGCCGTCGAATCCGCCGTGAAGCGGTATAGCAAGGTATCCAGACTCAGTTTCCCGAACACCTCATCCTTCAGCTGCTCCGGGCTGTAGAATCCTCCCAGACGCTCCCGGTATTGCACAATCTGCGAGGCCGTATATCGTCCGATACCCCGAATAAGTTGCAACTCCGCTGTGTCGCAATGATTGAGATCCAGAATCGTGTCTTTCTTCACCCGCGGGATGAATGGTATCCCCACGGAATCCCGCCACAGCGAATCGGCTTTTCGCATCGAGTCCCATTTCGCTTGCCGCTCCACTTTCCATTGCTCATGGCGTATCGAGTCCGCCCTAAAAAACGAATCGTACTTCGCTTCCCGGTCCGCTTTCCATTGTACGAACCGCATCGAGTCCGCCAACCGAATCGAATCTCTTCTTTCCGACCAGGGTTTCTTTGTCGGTTTCTTTTCCTCCTCATCCTCCGGAACGGGCCAAAGCGCCATCACCAGCCATACGACCAGCGTCAGACCAAAAAGAGCCGCACCGGCTTTGCGTTGTTCTGGAGCAAGAATCATAGGATAATACTCTCTACTGTGCCATCGGCAAGATGAGTGGTGATATGTTCTCCCGGAGCGAGCTCGGCTACGGACCGAACGACCTTTCCGTCCTTCGTCAGCAGCGAGTACCCCCTGCGATAAAAAGCCTCGGGGTTACAAGCCGCAAGCCGTTGTTCGAGCAATTCGACACGGTGTCGTCTGAGCATGATCTGCCGATCCGCCGTCCGACGAAGCCGCACAAAGAGATCCGCAATCCGCGAGGCTTGTACGTCCATCCGGTGAATCAGCCATTCCGCAACGGCGGTAGGTGTCTTCAGCGCCTCATGCGCCACCATATCTAACACCGAGACATCCCTCGTGTGACCGATACCGCTCAAAATCGGCAACTCGAATTGCGCGCAAACGGCGCAGAGCTCGTAGTTATCGAAGCATGACAGATCCGAGCTGGCACCTCCGCCGCGGATGATGACGATGCAATCAAAGACCGGCTTCGCCTGATCGACCGCTTTGCTGACAGACCGCTTTGCTGACAGACCGCTAGCGCTGACAGATATCTCTTCCAAAGCCGCAATAATGGACTTTGGTGCTCCGTCACCCTGCATGGTCGCACCGAAGAAGGTCGTCTCGAACCCATACGGAGAATGCTCTAACTGATGTTTGAAATCCTCATAACCCGCCGCGGAAGGCGAAGAGATAACCGCAATCTTCCGAATAAGTGTCGGTAGCGGCAGGAGTTGTTGCGCCTCCAAAAGACCGTCTTTCTCCAGCTGCGCAATCGTCTGTTGCTTGAGCCGCGCGATATCGCCGATTGTGAACGTCGGATCAATGCCGACGATAGAGAGACTTAACCCATAGACCGGATGAAAACGCACCTCGCACTCTACCAGCACCGCCATGCCTTTTTGTAGCGACATGCCCGTCTCCGACTGAAAATAGGCGCAGAGCATCTCTTTCGTTCCTGCCCATAGTGTCGCCCGCATCTTCGCACCCTGACCGCCTGCTGAAGGCGCGTCAACAAGATCCAGATACATATGTCCGCCGCGCTCTATGAGCGAACTGATCTCTGCCTGCACCCAGTAAGCGGGTGCAAGGGATGAGTCCAGCGCTTCGCCGATCTCTGCGCATAGTTCCGAGAGAGTATATCTATTTACCATTTGGTCATGTACCATGTACCATTTAGTGGTTGGCAGGATTACAGAGGATACACCGGTCTTTCGGTCGGAAGGCAAAGAGGAACGAGACGCGTATGCCTATAGAGAGATTGCGCAGCCAGGATTTGGAAGCCTCTTCCGTCGAGAAGACATGATCCATCCTGTACGTGGAGAAGTCATAAATCGACTCCGTCGGGATGCCGTACAATACCCCCTTGGTCGAAGGACATATATTCAGTAACGAGCAATCGGCGTACGCCGCTACACGAAGTCTTCCGTCCAAACGGTCTGCAGGACGCGTGCGATAGTTCTTAACCGACTGCCGGGTGTTGTACTCATATCCTATCTCCGCGTGCGCCGCGAGGTCGAACTTCAACGCCAAGGGCCCGCCTTTGCGCTCTAACGGCACGTCTTTGCGGAAGCCGTGATTATCCATCTCTTCCCAGATACCTACGTACCGCTCGTATTGACCGGCCGTAGAGACAATCATCGAAGTCGCGGTAGAACCCTTGAACGCGTAGCCGGCGTTCACTCCAACAAGGAAATAACCGATTCCGCGTGAACCGAAGAAATAATGACCGACATTCAACGGTATCCGTCCGTATAGTTGTTGCGCCATATCGCGGCGGTCTGCAAACGTGTGTTTCAGCGTGAAGGGCGCCGGGTTGATTCCTGACCAGGTATCCATCATGTTCTCATGATAGATATTGGCTTCGTTGAGATCCGTGAACACGCGTTGCGCAGAGATACCGAGACCGGTTTGCACCATCAGTCCGGCGAAATGGTACTCATAGAGCAGGTACAGATCCATCACTCCACCGCCCGGAGTGTTCTTTGCTTCGGGCATGTTATTGAGGAGAGTGGACCATCCGCCGGACAGCGACAGTCCCACCAGGTGATGCGAACCCGAATACTCCGAGGCATGCAGACCCATCAGCACATCGGTCTGGTTCTCTACGTCTTTGGTAGAGAAGCCTCTGACGGAAGAGAGTTCGAACTCTTTTTTCTCCGATACGGAATAGCGGCGTTGCGCCATGCCGGTCATCGTCGAGAGACAGAGGATCAGAAGGATGATATGTCGCAATTTGGGCATGATGGTGCTACAATAACTTTAATGGCTCTATAGGGTTCTTCCGGCGTGTCGTTCGACCATAGTTGGACGATATACATACCTTGCGTAGACGGAAGGGCGATCGGCGTGACGGGAGCACGGAAGACGCCCTCGGTGACGAAGGTGCCGTCGGACGTGTTGATACGGAACGTACCGTCCTTGCGAGAGAGGATATGAGCAACCGGGTTCGCCGAGACGATACAGGTCGGCGTGACAGCGAGGTAACCTTTCTTCGGTGCATAATCCTCATTAATAGGATTCGGTATAGCGACGATAGGACAGGTCGGGAAGGCATCTTTCTCATCGACACGGGTGAGCTCGACGTGGTACTCCGCTCCTACATTCAGACCCGTCGGCAGGTACAGATAAGGTTTGGTTTGACCCACCAGCATCGAGTCGCCTTCGTACCACTGGAAATCCGTCCACTTATATCCGCCGTTATACGCCGAGTCGAGGATGGCGATGACGTCTCCGTGACGCTGCTCCGTCAGCCATTTGGGGTAAGAGAGAGTAAGGGTCGTATCGTTGATACAGTCGCTCTCCATATGTTGGCAGATGCCGTTATCGAGCACCAGGGTGATCGAGTAGATATCCGGCCGCGGGTAATGACACCGGTCTCCGTCGCGATACGGAATCGGTACGGAGATGACCATCGGCGAGGAATAAGAGGTGATCGGTACATCGATCTGATTCTCAAAGCCCATCTCTAACGCCTCACTATCGAAGTAAAGCGAGTAGGCGATGGGGTCATGGGAGGTATAGGTATAGAGCACCTCAAAGGCGGACTCATCACCGCACATCGCATCTTCTACCCATAGGGTAGGAACCGTCGGAGGAATGACGGTCAGATGCGTGTAGATGAAATGGTGGCATCCGACGTCATTGAGGGTAGTGTCTTTATAATCGCCTTCTTGGGTGTATATATGGTCGCCGATGAGGAGAGTGTCGCCGATACAGATCGATTCATAACGCACCTCCATCGTCGTATCCAGAACGGTCAGGTACAGGTGATAGACGGAGTCGCAACCGGTCACGACGGAGATAGCGGAGTCGTAGTAGAAATACTCCTCGTCTTTAGGAAGGATATGTGCTATATGCCATCCGTGCCAATCGAGCGAGTCGTCGGCGCAAAGCGTCTGATGCTCTTCGGAGATGAACGACGGTCCTACCATCAGTCTTATCTCGTAGATCGAGTCGCATCCATCGACCGTCAGGAAGCTGTCGCGCAGGAAGTACTGCCCCGACTCCAGGTTCGTCAGCAGACTGTCCGGACGGCTGTCTCGTCCCGGCCATAAGTATGACTCATTCGAACAGATGGTGTCGAAGGTGACATGCCTATAGGCAGGGAACACATGCGCCGCGAGGGTGTATATCGAGTCGCAACCCATCACCGTCGTGAGCGAGTCAATAAAGAGGGTATCGTACGGACGCACGAACGTATCCACGTCGTACTCAATCGCCCAAGCAGACCAAGCATGATTAAGATCCTCCGAGTAGAACGTATCGCCCGAGCAGATACCGTCCGTCTCTGCAAAGAACGAGAAGGTCGGACAGATGGTCAGGTAGTAGTTATAGACGATTGAGTCGCAACCATCGACGCCCTTGAACCGCACTTCGATATATGGCATCTTATCCGGATCGGGCCGCGATGCTCCCGGGTGCCATACTTCGGTCTCAAAGACCGTCTCTGCCACCGTATCACGGTGATAGTAGATCTCGTTATCGCAAGCGAAATCATGCACCGGGACGGTGATGAAAGGCTTGACGTAGAAATCGAGTTGGTAGATAGAGTCACAACCGTCTTGTGTCTTCAGTTTGTCATAATACGTACCGGTAGCGATGATGGTCTTTCCTCGCCATTCGATAGCCGTACCCGCGCATCCTCTGCCGGAGTCGATGAACCGATAGGTCGGATGCACGATCACCTTATAGGTGACGAGCGAGTCGCAGCCTTCACGGGTCTTGAGCAGGTGCGATGGGGTGAAGGTGATATCCGGTTTGAGGACACCTTCGGTTGAACGCGTCGGCTTGAACTCTAACGAGTCACGGAAATAAGCGCCGTGCGTATCTTGGAAGATATAGATATGGGCAAACTGTGAATCATCGTTGTCGCATACGTGCCGAACGATCGTGGTGTCGTACGACGGAGCCACACGCAGACTCAGATAATGGATCGAGTCGCAATCATGGATGGAGAGACGTGTCACGGTATCGCCATACGTCGTGTCCGCCTTATGCAGCACACGATAGCCCGCTGCAGGATTCTCTAATTTCGGACCCGCGAAATGGTGACCCTGCCAGGTGATCGAGTCATAGTCGCACAGGGTGATGGACTCGTAGATATGATATACCGAATCGACATGAAGCGTCAGCTCATAGACGGAGTCGCAACCACACTCGCCACTCTCGGGATCGCAGACCAGACAGTCCTTCGTCTTCAGCGAGTCATAGAAGACAAACGTACCGCAGCGGAGCGTAGAGATCTCTTTGTCGTGCCATTCGAACTCCGAACCCTGACATATTCGTTGCTCCTCCGGTATGAAATATGTGCGGTAGAGCGTGACACGATGGTGCACGGCGGAGTCACAACCGGCGGTCGTCTGACTGTTTCCGGAGAGGTCAAAGACCACCCACCGATCCGTCTCACCCGGTACCGACCGTCCGCTCTCGCCTTCCGGCAGTAACGGCGATTTGGCACCATAGACGGGTTCGCCTAAGAAATGGATCGTGTCGTTGTCGCACATCGCCCTTTGGGTGATCTTCACCGGGGTTGTATAAACCGTATCGATATGCAGCGTCAGATGCCAAGCCGAGTCACATTCGTGTACCGTATTGAAATGCAGTGTGTATTGATAGTCGCCTGTATGGTCCGTCGGGATGACGGTAATCGGGTTCTCTTTATCATCATAGATAGAGACAGGCTTCGTGTTACCCGGCAGATCTTCCCAAGCAAAAGGCTCTCCCTGGCAGTAATCCAGCGACTTATTGAAGTCATAATACGGGTAGAAATGCAGGTGGAGTACGCAGATACTATCGCACTCGTAGCCCTCAGTCTGCATCGTGTCTGTATAGTAGTAGTCGCCGTCCCAGATGCTCGGTATAAAGGGCACCAGATTACCGGACTGGTCGTAGATCTTACGTCCCTGATGACCTTCCCATATATACGGCGAACCGGAGGAGCGTTGCTGGCAGGTGAAGACATGAACCGTGTCCCTATATGACGGCGCGCGGTAGAGATGGAGGTAGAAGACGGAGTCGAAGCCCAAGACGGTCTTGAAGGGCTGCTCATAGGTCTGGGTCTTACCCGGTTCGGGCAGATCGGTGATGACCATACGCTCAAAAGGCACGCCTTCCGGCATGAACTCAGGCCGATCCTCTACCCATACGTAGGAGGTCTCTGTGCCGCAGGCGAAATCGGAGACGGTATCGCGGAAGACGCTACCGATGCGCAGGAAGAGCACGTGCGTACTGTCGCAAGAATGCGTACCGATGGGGTGGGTAAGACTGGAGATGGTGACGAGGGTGTCTTGCGTAACCAGGACGTCATAGGGCTCTGTAGCTTTCGAGCCGCCGTAGGTGGTGTTGTTGATAGGCCACGAGTAAACCTGCTCCTCGGTAATCAGAACCGTATCTATCTTGAAGAAAGTGGGCATGACGGTCAGATGGAGCGCGTAGATAGAGTCGCAACCTGCCTCTACAGAGTGGTAGATGGTAGAGCAACGCTGGTTAGCAGGGATCTGCATGTCTAATGAGATATCCTCCAGATGCTCGCCTTTGGGTCCTATCCATGGGAACGTACCGTTCTCATCGGTACAGATAGTATCGACCGTGAGCGCGTATAACTCTTGCGCTGCACGATAGTCCAGCCTCAGATGGTAGATCGAGTCGCAGCCGTACCTCGTCGTATGGCAGGAGTCGTAGTAGTCACCCGAGGTAAGCAGTTCTACATACTCGGCTCCGTCGCGGTGACCTTCCCATCGGAAGAACGAACGGACGGTGTCGTGTGTAACCGGGTCGTAGTGCAGCCTGCACCACTCTTTCGTCTCATCGAAATAATAGGACTGAGGCATAATGAGCGTGAGCTCGTGGATCGAGTCGCAACCATGCAGACCGCCGTTACACTCCGCGCAGGTCTGCGTGTACATCGAGTCGCGGAAGACACCTACCAACGCCCCATAAGCGGGATCCCAACTGAGATCGCTTTCCGTGATGGTTCGGGTCTTCGTTTCGTATTGGATGGACCAGGTATAAGAGCCGTGCCCGTCTTTGTCCAGACATACGGTGTCGCGGAAAGGAATGACATAACTCTCATGACGGATGAGCGTCAGATGGTAGGTTGAGTCGCAGCCATTGAACGGTCTGCCTCTCTTGTCGCGGAACTTATCTGCCCACGGACCGAGTTGGCACTCGCAGGCTTTGGTCTTCCATGGGATATCCACCTCCGTCGTGTCGCGGTTGAGACTCGCGCCTCGGAACGTACGTTTCTGATAAACAGTATCCTGGTTGGTACAGAGGTGAATCGTATCGAAATACTGGAAGGTGTCGCACACGAAGAGGATGAGTGTCATCGTCGAGTCGCAACCTGCTTGCGAGAGGTAGTTGCGGGTGAACGTATGATACGTACCGACCTCCACCTGGTATTTCCACGGCTCCAGATAATGCGTTCCTTGACCTTGCTTCACGCCGACGAACTTCGTCGCCGCCGAATCGGGATTATAGAGCGTGAGGTTGTCCTGGTTATAGAGACTGTCGTAGAAGAACTCTAAGCTGTCGCCGACGCACACTACGCGGTACAAGGTATCGTTATAAATCCTCGTCACGCGGACGGTGGTCTTGAGGGTGTCTAAGTCCTCGCCGTCGCACATGATCCGCTCGCGGTGCAGGACGGTTTGCAGCTCATATTCGAAGAACTGGTGCCTGTCCTCCATCTCCTCCTCGGGCAGGATGAACTCATACTGCCAATCATGCTTGGTGGCCGTAGCCGCAGGGGTGATGACAGATGAAGCCATCGGCTTGCCGGTCGGCTTCTTACCGTCCGTCACGTCGAAAAGCAACCACTCGATCTGCGTCGCCGGACGCTCTATTTCGGTCTCCAGCGTCCAATACACGAACGAGCTGTCGCAGACGATGGCGGTATCTAACTGCTCATGATCCGGCATCCATTCGTCCCATTGCCGCTGGTACCAACCGTGTCCGTCGAGGCTGTCAAGGTCGTACGATGCCTTGGACATCACAACCTCATCCGTATGGGTGACGTACAGCGAATCGGGGTGGGCATCCGGCTTGAATCCGAGCGTGTAGTAGTAGGCTTGCGCCTCGGTGATACCATAGACCATGCCGACGAAACCGCCTCCGGTACTCTCCAAGAGGTTGTATTGGGCACTCGCCGCATCGGGTAACTGCAGATGTGCATAAGCCTTCGTATTGTCCGCCTGGAAAGTATGGAACTCCGAAGAGGCGACGGGAGCACCGTTCAGCGTAAAGGTGTTGATATCGCTCGCTGCGGTCACTACGTATGCGTAGAAATGTTGCGGAGTGCCGTTTACTTGCGGGTCCAGAACCTCTGTGAAGAACGTCATGGCGTTCGTCCGTAACCCCCAATGAGGCATGATGGCGGACGACGGATCACCGTAGATAAAGCATTTCTGCGACCATCCGACCATCGTGCAGATCTTGTTCTCCGCCGCGGTGGAGGTATAGCTGATACAGCTGACCGGGGCGGACGTGCGGATAATCACCTCATTGTTCAGCTCATCGTGGAGGTCCAGCATCACGCTGTCGGGTGGTATCTTCTGCAAGGTC
The DNA here is from genome assembly GCA_945828585.1 of uncultured Bacteroidales bacterium. Taxonomy (GTDB): domain Bacteria; phylum Bacteroidota; class Bacteroidia; order Bacteroidales; family Paludibacteraceae; genus Colicola. The sequence goes on from CALZRN010000010.1 coordinate 22,870, forward strand.
CCGCCGCGGTTTAAGATCACAGGGAAAGTGTTCACTGCCCCTGTCGATTTATCATAGGTGGTGATGGTCACGTCCGTGTTGTCATAAAGCGCCACGATATCTGCATAGTTGGACAGGGTGTTCGTCAGTCCCGTCAGGTAAAACTCCGTACCAAACTGCGAGAGCGGCAGCGCCTGCTCCACCATGAAATCCTGCGAGTAACCCTCTTTGTTCGGGATACCGGTTTGCTGGTTGCCGGTAAAGACCGCAATGGGCTTGTCCGCGCAGAGGGTCGTTCCGCTGAAGTCGGCGTTGAAATCCGTCGAGCCCTCTTCGCGCCTTTGGGTAGCTACGAGGTACGCTTGGCCTTTGCTCAGCGTGACGTCAAAGGCCGTTCCTGCTGCATTTCCGCCATCGGTCTGGAACGTCGGCGTGATGGTCACGGTCGTTCCGTCTTCCGTCGCGACGATACCGAACTCCGAGGAATAAACATCCTCCGGGTAGGTCTGGATGATATATTCTTTGCCTAAGAATCGAGTAGGGATGACCAGCGACGCGTCACGGCTGGTGATAGGCGAGTCGTTCGTGCGGGAGTACAGGAAGCAAGAGAAGACCTTCTTCTTGTTCTCCGGGGTGGTCGGTGCCGTATAGACATGTACACCGCTCTTACCGTTCTGCTCGCTCTCGAAGAGGTATATCTGTTGGGTTAAGGCACGCGGGATCTCATAGATCTGCGTCGTCCCTGCCGGGACGTTGAGGGTGGTGAGGATCGTGTTGCCGTAAGCGATATTGACATCTACCGCTTCACGTGCAGATACCGCCACCTTCATCTCGAACTTGACCGTCTGGTTCTCCGGCTTGTCGGGATCAAAACCGTTATTGTTGATAAACGTCAGCCAGAAATCATTGCCTTGCGTCGTGGTGAAAGCGTCCGTGCCGCCGAACCAATAAGGGTTATTGCTGATCAACTCCGTACCCGCCACTATCCATGGGGACAGCGACAAGAGGCATACTAATATGAGGGTACGAAACAGTTTCAAATCCTTATTTTTTCCCAAATCGGGCGCAAAGTTACTACTTTTTTTTGACATACGCAAGAAAGTGCGCATTTTATGCGATTTTTTTCGGGAGAAACAACAAAAATAACGCCAAAAGGACATAATAAAATAGCACCATGCCGGAACCGGCGTGGGCGGGAAAGGTGCTGCCGGGCAGGTGCTCAATCCATCCTGTCGCATGATTCATGAGCCATGCGAGGGCGAAGGAGATGCGGCTGAAGAGTACCCCTGCGACCGTTCCGCCTAACGCGATGGAGATCAGTCCGCAGGGTACCAGAAACGTGGCAAGAGGAAGGACGATGAGGTTGGTCACGAGAAAATACGTGCTCACCTGACCGAAATAATGGATCGTGATAGGCAGTGTCCCTATCTGCGCTGCGATGGAGACGACGATGATGCCTCCGAAATAAGAACCGATCCGGCCTAAACCGGTATTTCGAAATCTTGATAACTCGATATCTTGATATATCGTCTTATTAACGATCAGTACAATCGCCGCGGTTGCAACGAAAGAGAGTTGAAAACTCACGGACCAGAGATCCGTAGGACGTGCGATGAGAATGACGAATGCCGCTGCGGCGATGGTGTTGAGGCTGAAAGCCCGCTGATAACTCATTCGTCCGACTTCCAAGATCGTCACCATGACGACGGCGCGTACGACGGAAGGAGTCATGCCCGTGAGCCATGCGTAGCCCCACATCGCTGCGATGACGACGAGGCTGAGCGCCCGGCGGCCTATGCGGTTCTCATACATCGGACGGAGCCGACCGCCGAGCGTCAGAAGCCATACGATCACCCCGTACAAGATACCCGTATGCAGCCCGCTGACGGCTAAGACATGCGCCGCACCCGAGGCCTGAAAATGCTGCCTCAGTGCTTGGCTCAACTCCTCTTTGTAGCCCAATGTCAGCGCACCTGCCGTCGCTAACTCATCGCCTTCCAGACCCGAAGCCCGCAGACGGTCGTAAAGCCGCTCCTGAAGGGCGTTCGGCGCAGGACGAGGAGGGTATTTCGGAGGGGGATCTATAAATAGCAAAATTGCTGCCACCAGCGGCAGCAGCAAGATAAGCATAGGATAAGCGCGTAACTTTTCTTTCATTCTTTCACTCTTTCATCCTTTGGATGGCTTCTTCGGGGTCTTCGGCGCCGAAGATCGCACTTCCGGCAACGAGGGCGTCAGCGCCTGCGGCAAACAACGCAGCAGCGTTCTCGGTGTTTACACCGCCGTCGATCTCGATGAGAGTCTGCAGCCCGCGGCGGTCGATCTCTTCGCGGATATAGCGTATTTTGGATATCGTCTCAGGAATGAATTTCTGCCCTCCGAAGCCCGCAAAAACACTCATCAGCAGCACCATATCGACCTCCTCTAAGTACGGTACTAAGCGTTTTACGTCGATATCCGGATTGATGGTCAGGCAGGTGCGAACACCTTTCTTTCGGATCATCTCGAGAATGGGTAGCGGGTCCTCTACTGCCTCTAAATGGAAGCCCACCGACCACGCGCCGGCATCGCAGAATCGCTCTACGTATTTCTCCGGATGAACGATCATCAGATGCACGTCCAAGGGCTTCGTGCAGTACTGCTTGAAGGGCTTCATCAGCGGAAAACCAAACGATATATTCGGCACAAAAGAGCCGTCCATCACATCGACATGAAGCCAATCCGCTTCGCTGCGGTTGATCATCTCCAAATCATCTGCCAGGTGTCCGAAATCCGCGGACAGTACGGATGGTGCTATTATTCTCATTGTTTGACCAATTTATACCCCTTATACCGCACGGCGATAATCTCGTAGCCGATAGGCCGGAGATGTCCGCGCAGATGGTTAATATAGACGCCTAAGGAACGTGCCGTGAAGGCATTGTCTTCTTTCCAAAGGGTGCTCAGTATCTTATGTTTATCCACCACCTCCCCCTCGTTGCGGCAGAGCATCAGCAGCAGGTCGCTCTCCCGTGAAGAGAGGTGCGCGCCGTCGAGACTCTGATGAACCGAATCGAAGGTGTGGGTACCGAGTTGGAAGACTTTCTGACGGTTCTCTTCATAGGCTCTTATCCGGCGGAAGATCGCTTCCATACGGCAGATGAGCAGATCCATCGAGAAGGGCTTCGTGATATAGTCATCCGCCCCTAACTCAAAGGCGCGCATCTGATCCTCGCGGTCCGAACGGCTCGAGAGAATGAAGATCGGCATTTTCGGCAGCCGATGACGGATCTCCTTGAGCAGCTCATAACCGTTCATGCCGAGACCCTGCAGCTCCATCAGAACGATGTCCCACGGAGCGCCCTGGAGCCGCTCGAGACCCTCTCTGGAGGAGGGCACCATCGACGCCTGATAACCGCGGCTGACAAGGTAGTCGCGCAGCACGGTCGAGAGGCTGATATCGCCATCTATGATGAGAATACGGGTACTCATATTTCCAAAAATCGCTGCAAAGGTACTACAAAAATTGCACATACGCAAATAAAAATGTATTTTTCCGCAAAAATAGAATTGATATTCTATTATCGGCTGTACCTATAGGAAAATACATTTATTGGCGTATGTCCGGCAGGACGCGAACGTAGCTACGGGGGAATGCCGAAGGCAGGCAGATGTCCGAAGTACAACTTTTTTTGAAAGTAGAAAGACAAAAAGCGCTCCCCCGTCGCGTTCGGCTTTTTGATTGTTTTGTTCTCAGCTTTTCCTCCGCAGATGGTCCCGTGATGGTCGTGTGTAGGACCGGAGCATCACGGGATCATCTTACGGGAACGACTTAACCGCGACGGGGGAACGGGGCTTCCAATGTAAATTTTAGTGCCATAAGGATTTAGTTTTTAATATAGAGTAACTGCCATAGATCGTTAAATAAACTCATAAACTTAAAATTTAATTATAGTTGGTACAAAAGGTGGTGGTACGTGTTACGTAACACCTTTACGTAACACCTTTCTTTATTAATTCTTTTTTGGTTCTTTTTTCTTATTAGCTTTCTTTTTCAATTCCGGCGACAAAGGTACTGCTTTTAGAAAAACATCCGCTGTCACCTTGAACGGTGCCCGGAACTTGCGGTGAAGAGACTGCATGTGAACTGTTCGGATCAGTTCATCGTGAAGGTTCGTGAGATCGCACGTAAACGGGCAGGAAAAACCGCAGGCACCATGCCCTACGGACTCTGCCTATAGACAAAAAAATGCCCCACGAAATCAATCGTAGGGCTTCTCTGGGGTATATATCCCAACCTATCAACTTTTCATATCCAATCTAATAACAAGTCGTGCGTATTATAATACTTTTTCGCATATATTTGGTTATAAATTTGCGTATATCAATAATTTGTTGTATCTTTGCACTCGAAATGCAAGAGCTACTCAATGGACGATAAACAATGGCATTGGCAACAATTTGGTACGGCATGGAAAGGTGTCGGCATTTACCATATTACGCTTGTTGTCTCCTCCCGTGAACCTTTGTTAGGTAGCCTTGTTATTCCAAATAACAATCCCCAAGAGGCAAAAGTGGAATTATCGCCCTTTGGAGAACAAATAAAAACTTGCGTTGAGACCATCCCCATTCGGTATTCAAAGATACGCATTCTTCAACTTAGGATGATGCCGGATCATGTCCATTTTATTCTCTATGTTACGCAAGCGATGGATGTCAGCATAAAAATGGTAGTGCGAGGCCTTTGGCAAGGAGCCAAAAAGATCGGTCGAGACTATTCAATGTCCATTAACCCGAATACTATTCGGGACAACCGACATTGCTCCATCCGGAACAACCAACAACATCCCGATCCTGTCTTCACCGAGATGCCCTTCATCCGTCCACTCTCTCGTCATGGGCAACTGGATGCTATGATGCAATACCTCAAGATGAATCCTCAACGCTTGGCTACCAAACGGCTTATGCCGGGTTATTTCCGCGTACAGAGAGGTATTGTTATCGCCGGTCATTCATACGATAGCATAGGCAATATCGCCTTGCTTCAAGCGGAACGGTATATGCCGGTTCATGTGCGCCGGACTATGGTTGAGGATGCGGAACATGGCAACGCTTTGCCATTACGCACCTATATGGATAGTTGTCTTGCAGCAGCTCGTGAGGGTGCTGTTATGGTTTCACCTTTCATTAGTCCGCAAGAGAAAGACATTCTGGCTATGTTACTCAAAGAGCAACGCCCCGTCATCTATCTTGCCGATAACGGTTTTGGCGAATACTACAAACCTTCCGCGCTTTTGTTTGATGCTGTAGCTGCAGGCCGCCTCCTTATTCTCTCTCCTTGGCAATACGATCCCGCGAAAAGACGCATCACTCGCGCTGAATGCATCGCTCTTAACGACTTTGCCGCCTCCATCGCCTCTCATTCTTAGCAATGTCCGTTTCCCCGAATACCATTCGGGCCTCTTTTATTCAATGTCCATTTCCCCGAATACTATTCGGGTATATCAAAAAAGAATTAGCGATTAACCTATACATCGCGAGGTTTATACAGCCATTTATAATTATCAATATGATACTCATTAAAAATCAAAGTCTTTTCCTGAATCATTATTGCCATCGTCGATGGATGTAACTATTACGTCCGAAACAGTACAATACATCCCTATAACCTCTATTATTTTGTTTTTGGGGATATTAGTTAAAACAACATTTGCAGGATAACTCTCGTTGGTTCCATATGCCGCATGAAAAGCAGATGTATTATCAATCTTGATCTCTATATCTGCCTTTGATTTTTCTAATAATGAATAATTCAGTTTCAGAGTACCTGATAATTTTGTCTTGAAAGAAAATTTTGCCGCAATCTCAGAATACCCGTCGGGATAATAGTCTACATTATCTGATACAGCAACTCCATTATTCCATGACCAACGATAGGATTCTATACAATCCGTCGCAGATTGTATTTTTTGTATTGTCAATTTCATGTCAGAACATGAGCACAATGCCGTAAAAGCGCACAACAAAATGATTTTCTTCATATTTAAGATGTTTTAGTCTTTCCTTACTGGAATCACATGATATACATTACTATTGTATGGCTGGTCTTTTGATGCCCACCATTGAGAATAATTGCCAAAACCT
>CALZRN010000011.1 GCA_945828585.1 uncultured Bacteroidales bacterium
ACGCACTTTAAAAATCGGGTGCAAAATTACTGCTTTTTTTTGACATACGCAAGAGGAACATACATTTTTTTTGATTTTTTTATTTTTTTTCAAAATTATTTGCATATATAATATTTTTTTCGTACTTTTGTGGCCAAATTGAGTTTTTAGGTTATGGAAGTAACACATGAGGAATTAGTGAAGGCGTTGCAGGACTATTTTGGGTTCGACACGTTTAAGGGAAATCAAGAAGCCATCATACGCAATGTGATGACCGGAAATGACACGTTTGTGTTGATGCCGACGGGAGGAGGAAAGAGCCTGTGCTACCAGCTGCCTTCTTTGCTGATGGACGGAGTGGCTATCGTGATTAGTCCGTTGATCGCGCTGATGAAGAACCAGGTGGATGCGATGCGCAACTACTCGGAAGAGGAAGGTGTGGCGCATTTTATCAACTCGAGTCTGAGCCGCGGAGAAATCAATGCCGTGAAGGATGATGTTTTAGGAGGAAAGACAAAGTTGCTGTACTTGGCGCCGGAGAGCCTTCAGAAGGCGGAGAACGTGGACTTCTTGAAAGGCGTGAAAATCTCTTTCTACGCCGTGGACGAGGCGCATTGTATCTCCGAATGGGGACACGATTTCCGGCCGGAGTACAGCCAGATCCGCAGCATGGTGCAGCGTATCGGAAAAGCACCGATCATCGCCCTGACAGCAACCGCTACGCCGAAAGTGCAGAAAGATATCCAGAAGAACCTCGGCATGCCCGATGCTACGGTCTTCAAATCCAGTTTCAACCGACCGAACCTCTACTACGAAGTACGGCCGAAGACCGCCGACGTGGATAAAGATCTCGTGCGTTTCATACGTAGTATGGAAGGCAAGAGCGGCATCGTATATTGCCTCGCGCGCAAAGAGGTGGAAGATCTTGCGCAAGTACTACAAGTAAACGGAATTAGCGCGCGTGCTTACCACGCGGGCATGGATGCGCAGACGAGAACAGCCAACCAGGATGCCTTCCTCATGGAGGAAGTGCAAGTCATTGTAGCAACCATCGCGTTCGGTATGGGTATCGACAAACCCGATGTGCGCTTCGTCGTACACTACGATATACCAAAGAGCCTCGAGGGCTATTATCAGGAGACCGGACGTGCCGGACGTGACGGCGGAGAAGGTATATGTCTCTGTTTCTACTCCCCGGATGACATCGAGCGTCTGCGTCGCTTCCAGAAAGACAAGACCCCCAAAGAGATCGGCATCGGCAACCAACTACTCTTCGAGACCCAGAGCTATGCGGAGAGCACGCTCTGCCGCCGCAAACTGCTCCTCCACTATTTTGGCGAAGAGTACAACGAAGAGAAATGCGGCAACTGCGACAACTGCCGCAAGACCTATAAACAGGTAGATGCAAGCGAACTCTTGGAGCTGATCTTAGAGACCATCCAACAGGTGAACGAGCACCACAAAGCCGAACATATCGTAGATATCCTCCACGGCAACCAGACGGCGGAGGTCATGAGTTATCACCACGAAGAGCTGGAGAATTACGGCGCCGCAAGCGACGAGGAAGAGAGCACCTTACACGCCATCATCCGTCAGGCTCTGGTGGCAGGTATGTTGAAGAAAGATGTAGATTCGTACGGTGACCTGAAACTGACCAAAGATGGTCTGAAATTCCTGCGCAAACCGGGTAAATTCGAAGTGCCGATCGAGATTCAGGATGACGAAGATGCCATCATGGAAGGCGCAGGAGCCACCTGTGCGGCAGCCGATGAAGTACTCTTCTCCATCCTCAAAGATATCCGTCGCAAAGTAGCGAAAAAGAACGACGTTCCGCCCTTTGTGATCTTCCAGGATCCGAGTCTCGAAGCCATGGCAACGACGTATCCGATTACGATGGAAGAGTTACTAACCATCCCCGGTGTAGGTATCGCAAAAGCAAAACGCTACGGCGACGAGTTCCTCCGGATCATCAAAGAGTACGTCGACGAGAACGAGATCATCCGTCCCGAAGACCTGCGCATACGTACCGTAGCCAAGAAATCCACCCGAAAGAAACAGATCATCCAAGCCATCGACCGCCGTGTCGATCTGGACGACCTCGCGGAGAGCAATGGTATGTCCATGGAGGAGATGTTGGACGAACTGGAGGCAATAGTCTTCTCCGGAACCAAGATCGACATCAATTATTTCATTCAGGAAGTGGTCGATCCCGACGAAGAAGAGGAGATATACGAGTACTTCAAAGAGGCGGAAAACGATAATATCAAAAAGGCCATGGAGGAACTTGGCGAAGACTACTACGATGAGATCCATGTACGCCTTGTTCGCATCAAATTCCACTGCGACCTCGGTAACTAAGACATTTTCGCATTTGGTCATTTACCATTTGGTCATTTATTGAGCCATTTAATCCTTGAGGCATTGAAGTATCGCGAAGGAGAAATAGATTTTATAACACTGGGATGCTCGAAAAACTTAGTCGATGCAGAGCGTGTGATGCGGCAGCTGGAAGCGGCCGGATGGAATTGTGTGCATGACCCCGAAGAGCCAAAAGGCGAGATATGCGTCATCAACACCTGCGGATTCATCGGAGATGCCAAAGAAGAAAGCATCAACATGATCCTCCGGATGGCGGAACGCAAGAAAGCCGGCAAACTCAGACTCCTCATCGTCATGGGATGTCTCTCCGAGCGCTACCGAGCAGAACTCGAAGCGGAAATACCCGAAGTCGATGAGATGTATGGGAAGTTCGACTTTGAAAACCTCACCCTATCCCTCTCCAAAGGAGAGGGGAAAAACGCCGGATGTCATTCGGCACCATTGACAAAAGAACAAGGCGGTTGTGCGCCTTATGAGCGAAAACTGACAACCCCCTCACACTATGCCTATTTGAAAATTTCGGAGGGATGCAACCGGATGTGTTCCTACTGCGCAATCCCGCTGATCACCGGCAGACACACCAGTCGCCCCAAAGAGGAGATCCTCGCGGAGGTACGATGGTTGGTATCGCAAGGCGTCAAGGAACTGAACGTCATCGCTCAGGATCTGAGCAGCTATGGTCTCGACATCGCCAAACGCCACCTCTTGCCCGAACTCATCGACGAGATGGCGCAGATAGAGGGCGTGAAATGGATACGCCTGCATTATGCCTACCCGACGGATTTTCCGGAGGACTTATTGGACGTAATGGCGAAGCACCCGAACGTCTGCAAATACCTGGACATCGCGTTGCAGCATTGTACGGACCACATGTTGTCTCTGATGCGGCGGCATATAACCCGTTCCGAACAGGATGCGCTCATTCGCAAGATCCGCGAGAAAGTGCCGGGGATCTGTATCCGCACTACTCTTTTGGTCGGCCATCCGGGCGAGACAGAAGAGGATTTTGAAGAACTCAAACAATGGGTCAAAGAGATGCGCTTTGACCGAATGGGCTGTTTCCCCTATTCCGACGAAGAAGGTACATACGCCAACCGGCATTACAAAGACGATATACCCCAGGAAGTGAAAGAAGCTCGTGCAGCAGAACTGATGGCAATCCAGCAAGAGATCAGCGGCGAGTTGATGCAGCATTTTGTGGGCAAGACAGAGAAAGTGATCATCGACCGAGAAGAGGGAGAATACTTCATCGGGCGAACCCAGTACGACAGCCCGGAGGTGGACTGCGAAGTGCTGATAAAGGCGAAAAGCGAAAAAGCGAAAGTGGGAGAGTTCGTTGAGGCGAAGATCACCAAGGCGGAGGAGTTTGACCTATACGGAGAAATAGAATAACAAAGATACCATGCTAACAAAAGAATTTTTAGGCTTGGTTGCTGACAAATCGGGACTGAGCAAAAAAGAAACCGAGCAACTGATGACCACGATGAATGCCATCATTCGCGAGAGTTTGATGGACGGTAAGTCTGTACAGATGCAGGGCTTAGGTGCGCTGGAGATAAAGGAGCGACCTGCGCGTGCCATCGTGCACCCGCGCACAGGAGAACGTAACATCGTTCCGAGTAAAAACCAACTGGTGTTCAGACCGGCAGGAACAATCAAAGATGAATTCAAAAAACTCTAAACTATGGCAGACAAACTGAGTTGGACAGATTTACGTCACGCTCTGGCATTGCGCGCCGGAGTGAGTGAGAAGAAAGTAGGTGCTTTCCTAAGCGCTTTTCAAGATCAATTGATAGAGGTCTTAAAGACCGACAAACAGGTCAAGATCAACGGTTTAGGAACGTTCAAAGTGCAAGCGGTTGCACCTCGTAAGAGTGTGAACGTAAACACCGGTGAGGAAATCATTATTGAAGGCTATAACAAACTGGTTTTCGCTCCGGAAGCGGGGGTGAAAGAGTTGGTGGAAAAGCAACCGAAAGAGATTGATCCGCTGAAGAAATTAGGTGCCCAGGCCGAGGAAATAGTAGATATCTTAGGCGACCTGGGACAGAGCCCTAAAGAGGAAGTAAAAGAGCCCGAACCCGAGCCTGTAGTCATACCTGAGCCGGTAGTCATACCCGAGCCGGTTAAAGAGCCCGAACCCGAGCCCATAGTTATACCCGAGCCGGTTAAAGAGCCAGAACCCGAACCGGTAGTTATACCCGAGCCGGTAGTTATGCCCGAACCGGTAGTTGAACCCGAACCGAAAAAGAAATATCATTTCGTGCGAGACACACTAATCTGCGTCGTGATTTTGCTGATGCTGCTATTAGCAGGCTATTTCTTCCTGCGCCATCGTTTGGGAGATATCCTGCAAAATATCATGCAACCGTCTGATACAGAAGTAGTGGCAGACACAACGACGCAGGCTGTAGTAGAAACAGAAGAAGCGGTTGAGGTAACCGAACCTGCTCCTGAGAACATGATTCCCGAAGGGGAGATTTCGCAAGAACAGATCTTGGCAGAGTTCTTGGAGGCCTCGGGAGAACTATCTCCGGCGGAAAACAAGTACCCGGACTTGATTACTACAGAGCCGATGCACGAAGCAAGCCGTCTGGCATGGATGGCGAAGCGGTTCTATGGCGCAAAAATCTACTGGCCGTACTTGTACGACGCGAACCGGGATGTGATCTCTAACCCGCATAACATCGAAGTGGGAACACCTATTCGTGTACCGAAACTGACAAAACTGCAGTTAGACACGACGAATGCAGAGACGATGGCTACTATCGAGAGTCTGCGCGAAGAAGCTTTACGAAGTGGAGAGTGATTTTATTCACATAGAAGGGGCAGACACCCATAACCTCAAACATATATCGGTTGACATCCCACGTAACAAACTGGTGGTCATTACGGGTGTGAGCGGCAGCGGAAAGAGTTCGCTGGCGTTTGACACGCTGTATGCCGAAGGGCAGAGACGATATGTGGAGAGCCTTAGCGCTTACGCGCGACAGTTCATGGGCAGGATGCAAAAACCCGAGGTGGAGAAGATAGAAGGCATCCCGCCGGCAATCGCCATCCAACAGAAAGTAACCAGTCGTAATCCCCGTTCCACGGTCGGTACCGTGACGGAGATTTACGACTACTTGAAGTTATTGTACGCGCGCGTCGGGCACACCTACTCGCCCGTGAGCGGAGAAGAGGTGCGCAGGAACACCATTCGCGACGTCGTGCAATATATGGAATCGCAGGAAGAAGGCGCACGGCTCTATCTGATGAGCCCGATAGTGCTGCCGGATGGACGAAGCCTCAAAGACCAACTGGCCTTATGGCAGAGCCAGGGTTTCAGCCGAATGATGATCGACGGAGACAGTGTGCGGCTGGACGATACGACATGGCTAAAGATCGAAGGCCACGAAGCATACCTGCTGGTTGACCGCGTAGTCGTTGACCATGAGCAGGCAACGAGTAACCGTTTTGCAGACTCCGTACAGACCGCTTTCTTCGAGGGCAACGGCGAATGCCGCGTGTGGGTGAACAACAAAGAGAAAGTGTTCTCCGAGCGCTTTGAGGCGGACGGAATACAGTTTATCGAACCCAACGAGCACCTCTTCGATTTCAACAGCCCGGTGGGCGCTTGTCCGGAGTGTAAAGGCGTGGGAACGGTCATGGGTATAGACCCCGACCTGGTGGTACCCGACAAGTCCAAGACCATCTACGAACAGGCCATCGCCTGCTGGCAGAGCGAGAAGATGAAGCCATGGCTCGATGCGTTGATATACAATGCGGCGAAATTCGACTTCCCGATCCACACACCTTTCTATGCCCTGACTGCCGAGCAGAAACAGCTGCTCTGGAGCGGTAACGAGTATTTCAAAGGCCTGCATGAGTTCTTCAAAGAACTGGAGAAAGAGCAGTTCTCCAAGCTGCAATACAAAGTGATGTTAGCCCGCTATAAAGGCAAGACGACATGCCCTGTCTGCAACGGCTTGCACCTGCGCAAAGAGGCAGGTTACGTACTCGTCGGCGGCAAGAGTATCCAGCAGCTTTGTACGATGCCCATCTCGGAACTGGACGAGTGGTTCGACCTCCTCCGGCTGAACGAGACGGAGACAAAAACAGTGGAGATGGTGCTCGCGGAGATCAAGAGCCGGCTGCAATTCATGAAAGATGTGGGACTCAGTTACCTGACGCTCAACCGACAGAGCACCACCCTCTCCGGCGGTGAGAGCCAGCGGATCAGCATCGCTAAATCCTTAGGCAGCAGCCTGGTAGGATCGTTATACGTCTTGGACGAACCGTCTATCGGCTTGCACCCACGCGACACAGAGAGGCTGATTCACGTGCTGCAACAGCTGCGCGACTTAGGCAACACAATCGTCGTCGTGGAGCACGACGAGGATATCATCGCCGCAGCGGATCACATCATCGAGATCGGTCCGGATGCCGGCAGACACGGCGGCGAAGTGGTCTATGAAGGCAAGCCGAGGATGGACCAGTTCCGCTATGAGATTCCAGCACAGAGACGTCATTGGAGCAATTATATCGAGGTTGAAGGGGCGTGTGAGAACAACCTCAAGAACCTGACGGTACGTTTCCCGCTGCATGTGATGACCGTCGTGACGGGCGTGAGCGGAAGCGGCAAATCGTCTCTGGTAAGCAAGGTGCTCTACCCTGCCCTTAAGAAACACTACGGCGCGATGTTCACAGAGCACACCGGCGATTTCGGACATCTCCACGGTAGCCTCCATCTGATGAAGGATATTGAGTTTGTGGACCAGAACCCGCTCAGCCGTTCCAGCCGCAGCAACCCGGTGACGTACCTCAAGGCCTATGACGAGATCCGGCGCCTCTACGCCGAGCAGCCCTTAGCCAAACAGTTGGGCTTCACTCCTGCGCATTTCTCCTTCAACACCCCGGGCGGCAGATGTGAGACATGCCAGGGCGAAGGAACGATCACCATAGAGATGCAGTTCATGGCGGACTTGATTTTAGAGTGCGAACAATGTCACGGCAAGCGCTTCAAACAGGATGTGCTCGACGTCCATTACCGCGATAAGTCCATCTACGACATCCTATGCATGACCGTCAATCAGGCGATAGATTTCTTCTCTCAAGACCCCGATTGTGAACGCATCGTACAGAAACTAAAACCCCTGCAGGATGTGGGAATCGGCTATATTCAGTTGGGACAGAGCAGCAGCACCCTCTCCGGCGGTGAGAGCCAGCGTGTGAAATTAGCCTCTTTCCTCGCCCAGGAGAACAGCACACCGACGATCTTCGTCTTCGATGAACCCACCACCGGTCTGCACCACCGCGATATAGAAGTGCTCCTCAAAGCCCTCAACCGGCTCATCAGCAAAGGCCACACGGTTATCATCATCGAGCATAACCCCGCAGTCATTCTCGCGGCAGATCATGTGATTGACTTAGGTCCAGAAGGCGGCAAAGAGGGCGGACAGATCGTCTGCACCGGCACGCCGGAAGAGATCTGCAAATGTAAAGAAAGTTACACAGGCAAGTACCTTGCCCAAATCCTTAATAACCATGAAAAAAATTAACATGAACGAACTACGCAACTCGGATATCTTCTCCCATATTCCGCAGATGAGTTATCTTCCGCGATGGGGTGTGTTGTTGATGGATACGATGCTCTGTATCATCGCTTTTTGGCTTAGTGTATGGGTCGGTAGCGGGTTCTTCGATTATGTAAATCTGCATAGCCAGATTGTTCCCATCGGGTCTCAGTGTATCATTGTGATGGTCGTTCAAATCATCGCCTTCTGGGTCTTTCATACCTATTCGGGAATATTGCGGTATTCGACATTTATTGACACCATCAAGGTGCTGCTTTCGAATATCTGCACCGGCTTGCTTCTTATTCTGATCAACCTGATCTTCCAGAACGCGTTCAACTGGCATCCTATCCTGAATACCGTTCTTGCGGTTTATGTGCCTACCTCGTTCGTATTGCTTTTCTCGCTGCGCGTGGGAGTAAAAACGCTGAGCGAGAACCTGGAGCGCAATCAAGCAAGTCCGCGAGTGATGATTTACGGGACGCAGGCTGCGGGTATTGCCATCGCCAAGATGCTTCGCTCCGCAGGTAACATCCCCTACCATCCGATCGGATTCATCGCTGGTTCTAAAGAGCGCTACGGATACGATCTGGCGGGACTGAGAGTACGCCCGCTGAATGAGAAATTATTCGAATGGATGAATGCTCACGGAGTCAACCATGTGATCATCTCCCCACTGAAAATGAAAGAGATTGATCCTACCAAAGACCTGCAGATCTTCATCAATCATAACATCCGCATCCTCACAACCCCGTTTTTCACCCAATGGGACAACCTCGACGAGATTGACACCCAGCGCATCGGGCGCGTCGAAGCCATCCGTATTGAAGACCTCTTGGAGCGGCCGCAGATTGATATCAACACCGAAAACGTGCGGCAGATCATCCAAGGCAAAGTGGTACTGGTCAGCGGCGCAGCGGGCAGTATAGGTAGCGAACTCGTGCGGCAGATTCAACCATACGCTCCGCAAGCAACAATCCTCCTGGAAATGGCGGAATCGCCTTTGCACGATTTGATGCTGGATCTGAAAAAACAATTCCCCGAAGCACGTCTGATTCCTGTAATCGCTGACGTCCGCAACCGCACACGCATCGAGCAGGTCTTCAGCGAGATGCGCCCCGACATCGTCTATCACGCTGCCGCATACAAGCATGTGCCCCTCATGGAGAGTTTCCCTAACGAGGCCATACAAGCCAACGTCTCCGGCACGAAGAACATGGCGGACATGGCAGTCAAATACGGCGTAAAGCGATTTGTCATGATCTCTACCGACAAAGCCGTCAACCCCACCAATATCATGGGAGCCAGCAAGCGTATCGCAGAGATTTACGTCCAGTCACTCTTCCGCAAACTGCACGTCGAGAACCCCGATTGCACGAAATTCATCACTACCCGGTTCGGTAACGTACTTGGCAGCAATGGATCGGTCATCCCGTATTTCCGCAAACAGATTGCAGCCGGAGGACCGGTTACCGTAACCCACCCGGATATCATCCGTTATTTCATGACCATCCCCGAAGCTTGCTGCCTCGTCATGGAGGCAAGCACTTTAGGAGACGGCGGAGAGATATTCGTCTTCGACATGGGCAAACCCGTCAAGATCCTTGACCTCGCGCGCAACATGATCCGACTCGCAGGCTACACCCCGGAGAAAGATATCATGATCGAGTTCACGGGACTCCGTCCGGGCGAGAAACTCTACGAGGAGCTCCTCAACCAAAAAGAGACTACCCTGCCGACCGCCAACGAGAAGATCATGGTCGCACGGGTTCGCGAGTTCGATTTCGATGAGATAAGCTCCAAAGTGGATGAACTCATCAAGACCAGCCGACTCGCCAAGCCTTTCACTACGGTGACTCTCATGAAACAATTAGTGCCCGAATACATCAGCAAAAACTCTATTTACGAGCAATTAGACCCACAATGATACAAGATTTTTTTACTGCCCATAGCTATCTCATCGGCCTCATCAGCTTCATTCTCGGCCTCATCGGAATGCCGCTCGTGATCCGTATTGCGAAGACGAAAGGCTTTGTCGTGCGCCCGAATAAAAGAATGTGCCACACGGGCGAAGTACCGAATATCGGCGGACTGAATATCTATTTCAGTTTTATGTTGACGTACCTGCTCTTTGAGTACGACCAGTTGAGCCAAAGCCAGTTCTTCATGATCGGTCTGCTGGCTATCATGGCGGTCGGATTTATCGACGACGTATTGGTACTCACGCCCACGGCTAAACTGTTGGGCGAGACGCTGGCAGGCATTGCTCTCATCGGATTTGCGGACCTGCGCATCACACATCTGCACGGCATTTTCGGGATCGAAGAGATCGGCGTCATACCGAGTTATATGCTCTCGATCCTCGTCCTGCTGGCGATCATCAACGCCGTCAACCTCATCGACGGCATCGACGGTCTGGCAAGCGGTCTCGGCATCCTTTACTGTCTCTTCTTCGCCACGTATTTTGGGCTGGCGGGAGAGGTCTATTGGTCCATCATGGCAATATGCATGATCGGGTCGCTCGCGGTATTCTTCATCTATAATGTCTTCGGAAAACGAGAGAAGATCTTCATGGGCGATTCCGGCAGTCTCCTCTTAGGTTACCTCCTGACTTCGTTTGTCTTCCATTTCTGCGAGATCAACGCCTACCATGAGGTGCCGGCAGCGCTCGAGATGACGGCGGCTCCGGCAGTAGCTATATGCGTACTGACCATCCCTATTTTCGACACCATCCGTGTCAGCCTCACTCGTATCAAGCAACATCGTTCGCCTTTCCTGCCGGACAAGAACCACATCCACCATCTGCTTCTTCGTACCGGACTCAATCACCTCCAGACGACATGCGTCCTGCTGTCCGTCAGTCTCCTCTTTATCGCGCTGGCTGTCATCGGCAGAAACTGGAACTTCTGGGTTCTACTGATCTCCGATTTTGCACTCGCTACAGCCCTCACGATGCTCCTCTGGCGCATCATCAATAAGAAAATGGCAAATGACCAAATAGCAAATGTTAACCATTGATCATGTAAGTATGGAGTTTTCGTCCCGCCCTGTGCTGGACGACATTACGTTCCTCATCAACCGAAAGGAGCGTATTGCGCTCGTGGGCAAGAACGGAGCCGGCAAAACAACCCTCCTGCGACTTATCGCAGGCGAATACCAACCCACCTCCGGACGCATCGCCAAGGACGCGGACATGACCATCGGTTACCTCCCGCAGGTGATGCTCTTCCAGGACGACAAGACCCTCCGCGAGGAAGTCATGTCTGTATTCTGTCAGCAAAGCGGTCAGTATTCTATTAGCGAAGCGGTCTTTGTTGCAGAGATGGACCGGACCATCATCGGTCTGGGCTTCGAGCGAAAAGACTTTGAGCGTCCTTGTTCGGAGTTCTCAGGCGGTTGGAGAATGCGTATCGAGTTGGCAAAAATCCTCTTGTCTCATCCGGACTTGCTGCTCCTTGACGAGCCGACCAACCACCTCGACATCGAGTCTATCCAGTGGCTCGAGGACTTCCTCAAGACCAGCCCATCGGCGGTACTCATGGTCTCCCACGACCGCGCGTTTATAGACAACACCTGCACCAGAACCATAGAAATAACGCTCGGGCGCATCTACGATTATAACGTCAACTACAGCCGTTTTGTGGAGCTCCGCAAAGAACGCCACGAGCAACAGGTCCGCGCCTACCAGAACCAGCAGAAGATGATTCAGGACACAGAGGACTTCATCGAGCGGTTCCGCTATAAAGCCACCAAAGCCGTCCAAGTACAGAGCCGCATCAAGCAGTTGGAGAAACTCGAACGTCTCGAGGTGGATCTGGAAGACACCTCGCGACTCAACCTCCGTTTTCCGCCGGCACCGAGAAGTGGCGATTTTCCGCTCATCATCGAAGACCTGCGAAAAGATTTCGGTACCCACAACGTCTTCCATGACGTCACTTTCACCATCCGACGCGGCGAGAAAGTGGCATTCGTCGGCAAGAACGGAGAAGGTAAATCCACACTCGTCAAGTGTATCATGGGTCAGCTCGACTACTTGGGCACCCTCAAAATCGGACACAACGTCAAGATCGGCTATTTCGCACAAAACCAAGCGGCACTTTTGGACGAAAACCTCACCGTCTTCGACACCATCGATTACGTCGCCGTCGGAGACATCCGTACGAAGATCCGCGACATACTCGGCGCCTTCATGTTCGGCGGCGAAGCCTCCGAGAAAAAAGTCAAAGTCCTCTCAGGAGGCGAACGAAGCCGACTCGCGATGATCCGGCTCCTCCTCGAGCCTTGCAACCTCCTCATCCTTGATGAGCCCACCAACCACCTGGACATGCAATCCAAAGATGTCCTCAAAGCCGCCCTGCAGGACTTTAACGGCACGGTCATCTGCGTCACACACGACCGGGATTTTCTCAACGGACTCGTCGAAAAAGTGTACGAATTTGGCGGCGGAAGAGTCAAAGAACACCTCGGCGGAATATACGATTTCCTCCGTGCAAAAAAAATCGACTCCCTTCAAGACCTCGAAAGGACAAAAAACGGTCCAATCCCGACGGTCAACCGACGGTCAACCGACGGTCAAAGCCAATGTAACGCCCCGGTTGAGCCCTCGAATGCCAAACTCGACTACGCTGCCCAGAAAGCCGCAGCTGCCGAACGGCGCAAGAAAGAGAAACAGATTGCCGAGACCGAAGCCGCCATCGCTGCCCTCGAGGCGCAACAGGCAGAGATAGAACAACTGCTCTCTCTCCCCGAGAACCAGACCCAGGAGAACTTCCAGCGATACGAATCTGTCAAACACCAGATAGAGCAAAAAATGTACGAATGGGAAATCCTAAATGACTAAATAAATGATAAAATGGTAAATGACCAAATCGTAAATTATTTAATCACGTGGCTTTGCTACGGAGACGAAGAAGCCGCCAAACGCGTCGCATACACGGCGGACGAGAAGGCACTGGAGACCTACGACCTCATCATCGTGCCTAACGGACATCTGGGCAAAGACCTGATTGTCCCGGAGTTAACACGCCCCGTGGTAGAGCAGCCGGCAAAGGACAAGACCATCATCCGCACGGACATCGTCTATTCGGCATTCTTCTTCACCTCCCGCGCGGAAGAACTGCTCAATCCCAAGCGCGACGAGCACGGACGATTTACCGCCAAGGACTCGATGCTCTCCCATAAGAGCCGCCTCCTCATCCCGCGGCTCGACGAGTACGCACGACTCGTTCTCAAGCAACTCAACCTGCCGCTGCCGGAAAAAGGATTCGGACATATATACCTCACCCACGACATCGACTCCATCTCCCAATACCGCCATCTGCGCGGAGCCGTCGGAGGTATCCTTCGCGGCGAATGGAAACAGGTATGGCGGTCGATTTGTAACATCCACAACGATCCGATTTACACCTTCCCATGGTTCATAGAGCAGGATTCCAAGGTACCCAACGCCGATATGATTTATTTTGTCAAGCATACCTTCGGCCGAGGCTACGACTACCCGCAGTACTGCCTCCGAGGATTCGACTGGAGGCACCTCAAGAAACTGCTCCGGCACAACAACGCCTACCTCGGCGTACACGGCAGCTACTACGGCTACCTGCCGAAAATCAAATACAGCCGCATGTATCGCGCGCATTATTTAAGGTGTTCCATCGACCAAATGCAGCGGCTCGTGGATGCCGGCTATCGCGATGATTTCACAATGGGTTTCCCGGATCATATCGGTTTCCGTCTCCAGACTTCGCGCGCCGTTCGCTGGATCAACCCCAAGACCTACGAGCTAACGCCGCTGACCCTCCATCCGCTGATGATCATGGATTGTACGCTGAGTAACGACAACTACATGCACCTCGACCAGGAGGAAGCGTACTTCATGTGCGAACGCCTCATCGAGAAAGTGCAGCTCCACCACGGCGACCTCTGCCTCCTCTGGCATAATAACCGTATTACGCCGGAGACCTACCACGCATCGTTGTATGCGCAAATACTTCAATTTATTGCCGACAAATAAATCACATAGGATATTAGTCGTTGCCGATGCTTTCGGCAAACCCGCTTATACACCAAGATTACGGTTCTGGTGCGAATACCTTGTGGCACAAGGATGGCAGGTAGATGTCTATACGGAACAATTTGAGCCGCTGCCATTTGAGCATTCCTACCCCATCGTCGAAATACCTATATTTAAGAATCGGTCATGGGATTGGTTCATTAAATCCACCCTTACTTTCTTTTTCGATTGGAAGAGCCGGTTTTTTGCGAAAGAAGTGAGAAAACAAGTAGGCTCAAAATCCTATGATATTGTTTTAGCTTGTACGTTTCCTTCTACGCCTTTAAGAGCTGCATATGGTATAGCTAAAGAGCAAGGCATTCCTCTCCATATAGACTTGCGGGATATAGATGAACAAACTCCTACAAACCAATATATTGCGCACTTTAAATGGAGATTACCTTTGTTTCAGTTATTCCGTTCGTTGAATATCCAACGCCGAAATACTTTTATTAGGCAAGCTGATAGTTTAAGTTCGGTTTCTCCGTGGCACGTAGCTTTTTTGCATCAATGGAATAAGAATACTCACTTGATTTACAATGGGTATGATTCATCCATCTTCGTCCCGCAAAAAGTAGTAACGGATACTTTCTCTATTACTTACACAGGACGCATATACGACAAAGCCTTACAAGATCTGTCTTTGTTATTCGAAGCATTGCATCAAATGCATTCTTCTTGTCAAATCCCTGAGAAACTTGTCGTTGAATGGTACACAGACGTTGTCGGACAAAAACGTGTGATGCATTGGGCGCAAGAATCAGGAACCACTTCCCTTATGAAGTTTCATCCGTTTGTACAGACTCAAAATATACCGCAGATTCTTAGTCGGAGTAGCATAGTGTTAGTGGCAAGTCAAAAAAGCACACCAAAAGGCCCACACGGCATTATGACGACGAAGTTCTTTGAGGCGCTTGGTGTAGAAAAGCCTGTTCTGTGCGTGAGAAGCGATGAGGAGTGTCTCGCACAAGTGATCAAACAGACCAATGCCGGTTTGGCAGGAACGAACGCACAAGAAGTAGCGGATTTCATCCTCGACAAATACGCCGAGTGGAAGACGAACGGCTTCACGCATCAACCTGTGGACCCGGACGTCAAACGTCTCTTCACGCGCCAATACCAGGCGCAGCAATTCGAGCAACTTCTTTTGAAAGCAATCGATGAAAGAAGATAGAACGATATTAGTGGACATCTGTTGGACCTTGTTTTACTCCAACACGACCTACGACTTCCTGCATATATGCGGGAATAAGTTCAACTCGCTCATCTATAAACTTTTCGGCATCGACCTGGTACGCACCAGAGCAATCCACGCATTTAACCGTCTTCCCTTAGCCGAACGTCAGACACGCGTGGAGCAGTTCTATACCGACTACCTCATGCCGCGGAAAATTACGCCCGTTTGGCAGATGATTGAAGGCAGAAACATCGTCCTTGTCTCCCAGACGATGGACCTCATCGCCAAGACTGTTGCCAACCATATCGGGGCAAAAGCTTACCATGCCACGCAGCATAAAGAAGAGGTTCTTTCCCTCTACCCCGAGTTCGACATCATCACCGATAACATCAGCGACCTGGCACTCATCCGCCGAGCCAAACAAGCAACCATCATCACCTATAACAACCGCCCCCGGTGGGAGAAAATCCTGCCGAAGGACAAAAACGTCCATTTTATTGAAACAGGCAGAAACAAATATTAGACCCCGATACGCACGTCCGTACATCCCGAACGCGGTTTTCTATATCCCGTTCGGTTATTACTATACGGTACGGCTTGGCACGCTCCCGAAACTCTTTTCATGGATGCTGATCTACCTTATGCCGACTGCCTTCTATTCGGCGATGGGCTATACCGGCTCATGGCCACTCTTCGCCCTTAACTACGGACTCATCCTGCTCGCCGTCTTCTCCATCTACGAGTGTGGCTACATAGCGAACGACACACTCTCTATCCGCCACGAGGAGCAACCCGCCATCCGGCTCTACGCCAATAACTTCGAGCATTTCGAGCGCCACAAAGCGTCTATCTTCGCCTCTCGAATCGGCTATAGTCTCCTTGCCCTGCTGGCACTTTATGCCCTGAACGGCTACGAAACCGCTCTTCGGATAGGTCTTGCGATCCTGGGGATGGCTTTCCTCTTCGGCTTCTACAACCGCTGGCGAAGCCGGTATAACGTGTGGCTATACCCCTTCTTGGTTTGCTCGCGGTATATACCATTCATGCTTCTCGTTCCGCATCCTTGGGAGGTGTGGCTACTGCTTTTCCTCTCCTTCCCGTTGCTCAATGCTTTAGAGCGGTTCTCCATGCCTCGCTATCGCTGGCCGTTGATGAAGCAACTCATCCCTTCAGAGGATTCCAAGACCCTCTTCCGAGCTGTCTATTATAGCGTAGTGCTTCTTTTGACATTCCTTCTCGTTCAGGCGAAAGGACATACCTATATTGTACTAATCCCCATTATGATTTTATGCCTCTATCGCGGGTCTTTGGTCTTTTGGCTCAAAAAACATAATCCCGAAAACTATTTAAATGGCTAACTTATGAAACGACACCTTCTTACTTTTGTACTTTGCACATTGTCCCTTTGCACTTTTGCCACCACACGGTATGCTTCGCCTTCCGGCACAGGCGATGGTTCATCTTATGCTTCACCGACCTCTTGGTCAGCCGGTTTGTCGGCTACGGTAGGAGGCGACACGCTCTACCTGCTCGGCGGAGAATACCGGTTTGATGGCAAACAGACAATCGGCACCAATAAGAACGGTCTCTCGCAAAACAAACGTACCTTCATCGGTGCCTTTCCCGGCGAGACGCCTATTCTCGATTTCAGCGCACAACCTTATGGCAGCGAAGTAACCGGTAGCAATAATGTCGGTCTCAGCGTCTCTGCCAACACCCAATATATTCATATCAAGGGTCTTACCATCCGTTATGCCGGAAAGAACGGTCTGATCAACTACGGCAGTTATAACCTCATCGAGAATCTCGATGTCTATGGTTGTGGCGACTCGGGTATCCAGATGAAAAGTGGCGGCAACAACACCATTCTCAACTGCGATTCCCACGATAATTTCGACTACAAGCTGGACAAGTCGGGCAACCTTACGCAGTGCGACTTCGGTGGTAATGCAGACGGTTTTGCCGACAAGCAGCACAGCGGTGCCCCCAACCATTATATCGGTTGCCGAGCATGGAACAACTCCGACGACGGTTGGGACTTCTTCCAGCGCGTTACTACCTCTGAGACCATTATCGAGCAGTGTATCTGCTACATGAACGGTTCCGCCTATTACGACATGCGCAACCACCCGCGCTACCAGACCGACAAAGCATGGTTCGACCAATTCGCCACCCCACGCACTGTGGTGGATGCTGACGGAAACACCGTTGAGGTATCCTTAGCCAACTACCCGAACATGGGCAACGGAAACGGCTTTAAGATGGGCGGAGCCGGAAAGAATCCCGACGGTACAACAGCCCCTACGAACCATCTGATCCTCATCCACCACTCCCTCGCGGTAGCCAATAACGCCCGCGGATTCGACCAGAACAACAACGGCGGCACGATGTGGGTCTATAACAACACCGGCTACGACAACGGCGTGAACTTCGGTTTTACGACCGCCTACGGCACCGACGAACTGCGCAATAACATCAGCTATCGGGGCAAGAACGCAGACCAACCGCGTTCGCAATCCGTCATAGCCATCGACCATAACTCTTGGAACGGCTTTAACCTCTCCTCCTCGGACTTTCAGTCGCTCGACACGACGCAGATCCTTGCCCCGCGTGCCGCAGATGGTTCGCTGCAGGAGGGTACCTGCCTGCATCTTGCAGACGGCTCTGCCCTCATCAATGCCGGCATTGACGTCAACCTCTGGTACAACGATTTCGCACCGGACTTGGGATGCTACGAGACACCCGGAGAGCGCCATGATCCCGAACCCGGAGGAGATACTATTCCTTCTGTACAACCCGAAGGCACGCACGCGGTAGCGTTCGTAACAACGCCGAAATCTCCGGAAGACAAAGCCCTGCTCCGATACCTCCGCGCCAACGACAGCCTCTGGGTTGTCGAGACGGATGCAGCCGATCCTGCGGTTGATTATAGCGAATACGAAGTGATCGTCTTAGGCTCCAAGCCCAATAGTGGCGCTTCGGGCTTCACCCCGCTCAAAGGCTACGACAGCCCCATGGTCCTCCTCAAGCCTTTCCTGCTCAAAGCCAATGTATGGAACTGGGGAACGGCGGTAAACACACAAGACCTCTCCGTCACGGTAAACGACCCTACCCATCCGCTCTTTGATGGGCTGACGGTTACCGAAGGCGAGGCAACACTCTTCGCTCGTTGCGAGACAAACGCGGTTACCGCTATCTCCGCGTGGACCAATACCGAAGGCTTCGACGTACTTGCTTCCCCTGTTTCGCAAGCGGAATATACCTCGATTGCGTACTTCCCCCAAGGCACCGTCTGCAACGGAACGACTCTCCCCCAACCGATGTACATGATCGGCGTGAGCGAGTACTCGACTGCATACCTCACTACCGATGGCAAGCGGCTCATTGAGAATGCAATCTGCCTGCTTTTAGGCATCCCCAACAACCATTCCGCGCAACCGCTATCCATCGAAAATCAACCTTCAGCAATCATAACTCATAAATTTATCCAAGATGGCAAACTCTTTATTCAAGCGGGTGACATGCTCTTTGATGTTACTGGCCGCCGTATTAACCGTTAACGCAGAAGACGCGCAGTACCAGGACGTACATTATACCGTCGATGACAACCGTCTGACGGCGGAAGTGACGCTCAATCCCAAAGCTTCCGGTGAACTGCTCATTCCGGAAACGATTGTCGTAGGTAAAAACACATACACAGTGATCGCTATCGGCGACAAGGCCTTCAAGGGCTGCAAGAACCTCACCGCCATCGTTCTGCCAAAGACCATCGAACGTGTCTATCGCTCGGCTTTTGACGGTACAGGCATCATGCTCAACAAGGAGAACTGGCAGGACGGATGTCTCTGGATTGACTCTATCCTCATCGCCACAGACAAGACCATCAAACCGCGGTTCGTCGTTCCCGAAGGAACACGCCTCATCGCTGCGGGTGCTTTCCAAGGTAATAAGGCGCTCCTACGTGTCGAACTGCCGTCCTGTATCTCCCGCATCGACCATGAGACCTTCCGCGATTGCAAGAACCTGCAGAAAGTGGTCATCCCCAAGACCATCACCTCCATCGGCGAGGACGCTTTCCTCGGCTGCGGCATCTATCAGAATGATAAGAAATGGAAGAAAGGTGCGCTCATTATCGACGACTGTCTGGTAGCTACCAACAACGATCTGCCGGCTAAATATATCTTCAAGAACAAGATCCCCATCCGCCTTATCGCGGAGCGGGCGTTCGCCAACCGCAAGAACCTGCGCACCGTTGTCATCCCCGAGACCGTCACGGCTGTTCCTACAGCTTGTTTCTACCAATGCGAGAACCTCGTTGACGTCACTATCCCTGCTACGGTTCGCACGGTAGGCAACTTCGCTTTCTATAACTGCGGTCTGCTCAAGAACGCCCTCTTGCCGCGGGAATTGGAGCACCTCGGCGCCGGCGCTTTCTACGGCTGCATTAACCTCAAGGAGCAGATCCTGAGCGATAAGATCGAGGTGCTCGAGCGCGCTACGTTCTTCACCTGCCGCGGCCTCAAAGAGATCAAACTCCCTGCCCGTTTGCGCCGTCTGGACGCAGGGGTCTTCGCCGGCTGTACCAACATAGAAGCTATCGACCTGCCCGCCACCCTCAACTTCATGGGCGATCAGGTGTTCGCAGGCTGCGCGACCTTGCGTAAGATAGTCATCCCTTATGGCATCAACTCGCTGCCCAAGCAAGCCTTCCAGGGCTGCACGCGGCTCTACCGCATCGACCTGCCGGATGGCATTTACGCCATCGGAGACGAAGCACTCGACGGATGTCTGGCGTTGGAGAAGATCAACATCCCGCTCTCTACCTTCCGCATCGGCGTGCGCGCGTTCCATAACTGTCAGCAGCTTCGCGGCATCGCCCTCGTGGATCACATTCACATGATCGAGGAAGGTGCCTTCCAGGAGTGTAAGATGCTGGAGGAGGTGCAACTGCCCGCATCGCTCGAACGCCTCCACCAAGGTGCTTTCGCACAGTGTATCAATCTTCAGAAACTCATCCTCAATGCTTCTCTCAAGCGCATTGACGACGGTGCTTTCTACGGTTGCCGCAGCCTGCGCGAGGTACAATGGAACGACTCCCTGAAGACCATCGGTGCCGAAGCCTTCATGGACTGCAAATACTTACGGACGCCTGTTCTGGCGCCCGAAGTAGTGATCGGCAAGAATGCTTTCAAGGGGTGTCGCTGATTACTTCAGAGGCAACAGGCTGACAAATCTGTATCGGATTTCCTCTCCGATCTCCATCTCCATATAGTAGGGTTCCGGCTCCGCATCGGTGCTGGAATCCACTGTTATATACCGTACGTTTCCGTAATCCGTCACCTCGCGGCTGTGGTCATGCCCGGCGAGATACATATCTACGCCACCGGAAGTGAGCACGCTCGTCAACTCGTAGGTCTCTTCTATCGAGAGATTGGAAGTATGCCCCTGCGAGTTATCCTGTTTGAAGAGATGGGTATGCGTAAAGACGATGATGTGCCGGTACCCGGCATTCTTCTTTGCCGCCAGCAGATCCTTCAGCCATTGCATCTGATCCGTGCCTAAGGTACCTTCCGCTGTGTCGAGGCAGATATACAGATCTTGCTTCTTACCCGTCTCATAGCTGGTACCCGTGTAGGTATCGAACCAATAGGTGGAACTGCCGTAATATTGCTGCCAAACCTGCCATTGGTTAAAATAGATATCGTGGTTTCCGCAGGCCATAAAAACTGTATCTTTGCGATTCTTCATTACTCCGTCCAGGTGGAGAATGCTATCCGCATGGGCGAAGTGCGCCTGCGCGTTGATAAGGTCGCCCAGATACAGGCATAAATGCGGATGACTGTCCGCCTTGTACGTCCGGATGAATTTCTCCAGCCCGTAGTGGGTACTGTCTATATGGCTGTCCGTGCAGACGAACACGCGGTAGTCCTCCGGCATCTGTAGATGCACTACGCCGTGCTTCTCGTTGTACTCACGCGACTCCTTGAACCGCTGTTTGATCTCCGGACTTGTGCCGTTGATCATACCTATCATATCGTAATTGGGGTTGCACGCCGTGCAAAGAACGCCCATCAGCAATGCTGCTAAATACTGTCTTTTCATAGTGTTTAAAATCGATAGCTGAATCCTGCGCGCAGGTAAGCGGCGTAGAAAGTAGCATTAAGGTGAAACATTCCCGTGATCTTCATCTGTCCGTCGAGGTGGACGCGCCAGTGCTCATCGATGTCGTAGCGCGAATGGAGGAAGAACATCGGCTGCCACATCCGCTCCATCTGCCAATCGTCCTTGTTGCTGAGCGCTACGGATATATTCCAATTGTTCGTCTGCGGGCGGGCAAAGACCTCCAGACGGTATAGCAGGTTAAACGGCTCTACTTCGTATTTGTCCTCCGAATGCCAGGAGCGGTCCCAACTATCCATCACCCGCATGAATCCGCCGATCTGCACCGCTACGTAGTCAAAGCGCCATCCTACAGACAGCGCCGCATTAAAATCATGCATCCTATTGCGGAACACTCCTTTGTACAGCACCTCCGTTTCCGCAAAGAGTTGTCCTACGGGCAGGTCTATCGTCGGCCGCAGCACGACGGCAGCGGTGAACACATTCGCCGACTGGTACTGCATCCGGGCATCCAACTGCAGGTTCTTCACTACCGGCATGTGGGCAAAAACATCTACATTCCCCATGTGCCCCCAAGTCCGGTTATAGCCGTACTCGGCCATCAGCGAAAGCGAATACCGCTCTTCGCCGAAGCCCCTCAAGTTATGGCCTCCGTCCAGCGAGATATACTCTTTCGCTGCCATCGGAAGGGTCACTAATACTACTAAAAAAAGAATTGTTTTCCGCATGTATTTAAGTATATTATTGTCTTATAATTGTACTACGGTGAGTCCGGCTCCGCCATGATTGACATCTCCATCGCCGAACTCCAGGGCTACCTGCCCTCGTTTGCGCCGCTGGCGGTTAAGGTCATTGAGGTAGTCCCTCGTCAGCTGCTTCAAAGCGCCCGTGCCCGTACCATGCAGAATCGTCACTTCGCCTGCGCCGACCATCAGTGCATCATCCATGTACGCGATCAGTTTCTCCAATGCCTCGTCTGCCCGATACCCGCGCAGGTCTAAGGTTCGCTCAAACGCCAAGGTTCGCTGCCGAACGGTGCTTCGAATGGTGATATTACTCTTCGTCTCCGGGTCTTTAGCCATCGTCTTACTCAGTTTCCTCAACTCCGAGAAGTCCCGCATCACGCCTTTTCGGCTTTCTTCTTTCGACTTTTGACTTTCTACTTTCGGCTTTTGGCTTTCGACTTTCTCCTTCATCTGTTCCACCTTCTGCCTTGCCGCCTTGGTCTTCTCCTTATCGGCTTTGGCTTCTTTGATCTCGCGGATGGTACGCTCGATAGTGGCGTTGGATTGTTGCAACAACCGCTCCGCTTCCTGACGAGCCTCTTCCAGAATCTCTTTCTTCTCTCTCTTCACACCCGCCATTCGTTCTTCGTATTCCGCGATGCGTGCTTCAAGTGCTTTCTCTTTCTGGCGGATAGCCTGCCGCTTGTTTTCCCAGTAACGCTTGTCTCGGGCGATATCTTGCAGCTGCTTGTCGTAGTCTATATGTTCCTCGCCAACTAAGTCCGTCGCGTAGCGGATGATCTCTTCGCTTAAGCCCGTTTGGCGTGCTATCTCTATAGCAAAGGAGCTGCCGGCCTGACCGATGGATAGTTGGAACAGCGGCCGCATCGCGCCGCGGTCATAGAGCATTGCGCCGTTCACTACCCCTTCGGTCTCTTCGGCGAAATGCTTGAGGTTGGTATAATGGGTAGTGATCACGCCGAAGACGCTTCTCTGAACCAACTCGCGCAGGATTGCTTCCGCTATCGCACCGCCGATCATCGGTTCCGTACCCGTTCCCATCTCATCGATGAGGATCAGCGTCCGCTCATCTGCCTGGCGAAGGAATGCCCTCATGTTGCGCAGGTGGGACGAATAGGTGGATAACTCGTCCTGGATCGACTGTTCGTCGCCGATATCAATCATAAGGTTATCAAACACCCCTGCCCTGCTCTGCTCCGCTACGGGCACCAAGAGACCACATTGCAGCATATATTGCATCATCGCCACGGTCTTGAGGCACACGGATTTACCGCCGGCATTGGGACCGCTGATGACGAGCACGCGGTTCTTGTCTCTCTCCAACCGGATAGAAAGCGGCACCACGGTCTTGCCTTGCGGCGCGTAGTGCAGCCATAATACCGGGTGTCTGGCTTCCGACCATTCCACGAGCGGACCGTCCACTAACTCCGGCCGGATGGCTTTCATCGCTTGCGCGAGGGAGACTTTGGCGTTTAGGAAGTCCACCTCTGCCAACATCCGCTGACTCGCCATGATCTGCTCGCTCTGCGGGCGTATAAAATCCGTCACTTCGCGCAGGATTCGTATTCGTTCACGCCGTTCGGCACCTTCGAGTTCGCGGATCTTATTGTTCGCGTCCACCACCTGCTGCGGCTCGATATACACCGTCTTTCCGGTAGCCGACTCGTCATGTACGATACCGCCTATCTTTCGTTTGTATCCCGGCGATACAGGAATCACGAGCCGTCCTTCGCGTAGTGTGGGCGCCGCATCGCTCTCAACGTAGCCGTCGGTCTTGGCTTGTCGTAAGATAGCAGCTAAGGTGCGGCTGACACTGCCTTGCTGATTCGTGATCTCCCGGCGGATGCGGGCTAACTCCGGCGAAGCGTTATCGGCTATCTTGCCGTAGCGGTCCAGCACGCGGTCGATAGCTTTCACTATCCCCCCTAATCCACTAACCCCTAATCCACTAACCGTCAATCCCTTCAACGCCCCGTAGCGCGTCTCGTCCATCGCCGCAAAACATTGCTCTATCTCTACGGCAAAACTCAGGCTCTTACGCAACTCGTCCAGCTCTGCTTCGTCCATGAACAGACCCTCTATCCGTATCCGTGCGACGGACTCTCTGAGGTCGTATATCTCTCCGCGGGGCATGCTCACTCTTGCGTCCTCATGCGCCATCCGCATCTGGTCGGTAAGCATCAGCATCGCCTGCACTTTCGCGTACTCCGTCTCCATCTGCATCGCCTCCACGCGCTCGCGTCCCAGCCCGGACGTACACCGACGCCCCAACTCTTCACGTATCACCGTGAAGTCAATCTTCTCTTCTATGTTATTCGGATAAAACACCCCTGAAACCTAAATCCTAAATCCTAAATCCTACCCCAAAATCCTACAATCCCTAATAGCCGGTGCGCCGACGGCTTCATTCAGCTTGCGCACCAACTCAAACCGGTTCTCGAACAGTTGCGTCTTGAGTGCCGCGGAGTTGACCCGCACATAGAGCATGCCGTCCTTCACCTCCACCGATCGGGTGAGTTTCTGAACGGTCTCGCCCATCACTTGCGGCCATACTTCTTCTATCTGCCTGTCCATCACCGTTTGCTCCAAGCCGCTCTCGCGTAAGAAATCCACGAGGGCGTCGGTGATAGAGAGGGTATTAGCGCTGATAGACATCTTCCTCTTTGATCTTACGTAAGTAGATCCGCTGCTTGGTACGGAAAGTACGGATCTGCGGGTCCAGTTCATTCCATTTTTGTATCGCCTCAATCTTCACGCCTACCTCCTGGCTCAGTTGCCAAAGCGACTGGCCGGTATGGCTCCATACGAAGGCTTCCTCGCCGGTTCTCTTCTTTGCCGCCAGATAGATGCGGTCGCCTTTCGCCAACTCGCGACCCAAAGCATCGTTATCCTCACGCAAATCACGCTCGCGCACATTCAGACGAAAAGCCACGTTCGCGTACGTATCCCCCTCACGCGCGATGACATACTGAATGCCATTGCATCTATTACGGGGGTGCATCAGGAAGAAACTGTCCCGCTCTTCTTTCGCCGTCAGCGGTTCTACGTACGGCGGTTCGGGGTCGTTATGAATCACCATGATCGGCTCCGAACTATGAACGATAGTAGCTTTCAGCGGACGCTTGGGTTTGGGTGCCGGCTTGGCTACCGTATCTTCGGCAGCGGCAACCGCGGCACTACCTTTGACGGCACGCGAAACGGTCAGCGTATCCAGACGGTAGTCTTCGATGAGTTTGATTAACTTCGGTGCGTAGGAAGGATCCGTGGCGTAGCCGCACTCCTTGAGCCTACGAGCCCAACCCTCATAGTCCTCTATCGCGATCTCAAAACAAGTCGAGTAACGCGGACGCTTGAGGAAGATCGAGTGGTCTTTGAAACTCTCGGCGGCATTGTTGTATTGGCGGAAACACTCGCCTTGGCTATCATCGTCGTGGTAATAGACGCCGCCGAACCACTCGTTCGTACATTTGATACCGAAATGGTTCTTGGCGTTGATTGCCAATTCGCTCTGTCCGGCAGAAGACTCCAGTAAGCCTTGCGCCATCGTGATGCTGGCGGGGATACCATAATCCTCCTGCTCTTGGATAGCGATAGCTTTCCATTCCTCGATATACGCTAAATACGTCGGGTTCTGTTTCTGCGCCCAACTACTCATCGTGCCGATCATCAGCACAGCTATAATAAACAGTTTCTTCATATATCTTTCGTCTTTCGACTTTCGACTTTCTACTTTCGATTTCCCAGCGCCATCACCTCTTTCGCTATCCGGGTAGCAGAGTCCGCCTGCGCGAGTTTCAACACATTCGTATGCAGCACCTCTAACTTGGCTTTGTCCTCTAACAGGGTCAGCGCCGTCGGAATCAGTTTCTCTGCCGCCTCCGCATCGCGTACCAGCACCGCCGCATCGCGGTTCACGAGCGCCATGGCGTTATGCGTCTGATGGTCCTCCGCCACGTTCGGCGAGGGCACCAAGATAGCCGGTTTGCCTAAGAGGCATATCTCGCTGATAGACGAAGCCCCGGCGCGGGAGATGACCAGATCCGCCTGCGCATAGCGCTCCGGCATGTCGCTCAGGAAATCCAGACACTCGATATTCGCCGGCTTACCGGCTGCTTCCCATGCGGCTTTGCAGGACTCGTAATACACCTTTCCGGTTTGCCAAACAACATGAATGCCGCTGAATGCAGATAACTGATGGCTGATGGCTTCTTTCACCGCCTCATTGATCGTCCGTGCACCAAGAGACCCACCGATAATAAGGAGCGTCTTTCGACTTTCGACTTGCGACTTTCGACTTTCTACTTTCGTCAGATTCTGCCGAACCGGATTACCCGTCAGGATGATCTTCTCTGCGGGGAAGAACCGCTCCATGCCGGGGTACGCCACGCATATCTTCGCAGCTTTGTTCTTCAGGATCTTATTCGTCACGCCGGCGAAGCCGTTCTGCTCTTGCAGCAGGATCGGTATCCCCATGTTCGCTGCCGCCCACATAGCAGCACCGGAAGCGTACCCGCCTACGCCGACGCCTACGTCCGGCCGAAAATCACGGATGATCTTCTTCACCTGCTTAATGGACTTGACCAAGTCCACTAACACCGACACATTCTTCCACGGCTGCGCGCGGTTGAAACCTCGTACCGGCAGGCCGACGATCTTATACCCTGCTTGCGGCACACGCTCCATCTCCATGCGCCCTAACGCGCCAACGAAGAGGATCTCCGCCTCCGGGTCTAATTCTTTTAATGCATTCGCAATACTGATGGCAGGGAATATATGTCCTCCGGTCCCTCCTCCAGAAATTAAATATCTCATATCAATTCATCATTTCACCATTAATCAATCCACCATTTCATCATTCTAATGTTACAATTGGTACTTCTTCCTGACTCTCGCTGATGGTCTCTTGGACGCGTTCGCGAAGGGCTAACTGCTCGCGGCTCACGCTCATCATGATGCCGAAGTATATCGACGTGATCAGCACCGACGTTCCGCCTCTGGATATCAGCGGCAGCGGCTGACCCGTCACCGGTCCCAATCCTACCGCCACGAGCATGGATATCAGTGCCTGGCAGGTGATCATCAGCGCCAGCCCCATCGTCATCAGCATCGCCGGCATGTCCGAATAACGGCTCGACACATTGCAGGCTCTGAACAAAACCGCCAAGTACAGGAAGATCAAGCCCGCGGCACCGATGATACCCGACTCCTCCACGATGATCGCGAAAATATAATCCGCAAACGCCAAGGGCAGATAATCCCGCTCCTTGCTGTTACCGGGGAACACGCCAAACGGCGTCGTACCGCCACGGGCGATAGCTACCGACGAATAGACCTCCTGGATATTCTCGTCCGTCAGGACATATTTGGACGCACCGTCGTCGTTGAAATGCCGGTCGATACGGGATACCCACGTCGTTGCGCGCTTGAAGGGTCCATTCATCTGTCTTCCCGGACGGACGAAACCGAACTCCACAATCGCGTAACCGAGCATCAGCGCCACGATGGCGATGCCTACTATCGACAGCGTATATTTCCACGGGATACGTGCTAAGACCCATAGGCAGAACACGATCAGACCGATCAGCACCGCCGTCGAGAGGTTGGACGCCATGATCGGCAGCATCACGATACCCGAGATGACCAAAGTGCGGATGAAGTATTTCCATTTATCTTCCTCCGTACGGATACGCGCGAGCTGATCCGCCACGACGATGATCAGACTCAGTTTCGCCAGCTCCGAAGGCTGGAAGGTTATTCCCGCGATACGTACCCATCGCGCGGCGCCGTTAATCGTCACTACCAAGGGGTTGCCCGGGATCATCGTCGAATAGACTAACAGCGTACTGATCGCTAATAACACGTACCCGCCGAAACGGATCCAATGCGTCGGGATATACTGGATGCCGAAAGCCGCAATGATGCCTAACACGATGAAGAACATCTGCTGCCCGATCGGTCCTAAGGCGGAGTGATGCATATATACTAAGGTAGAAGACGCCGAGAAGAGGGCGATGACAGCTACGACGATCAGGGTGATAAAGAGCCCCCAGAACGTGCGGTCAATGTGTCGTAGATTCCAATTCATATTTCCATTAAGGTCTGTGGTTTGACAATTTGGGTGCAAAGGTACTGCTTTTTTTTGATATATGCAAGGAAAATCAAAGATTTTTAGTAGAAAGTCGAAAGTAGAAAGTAGAAAGTCGAAAGACAAAAAAGCGCTCCCCCGTGTTAGGGGGAACGCTCCTTGGGCGGTTGTCAACCGCGGGGATTAGGCTTTAGCTATGCTTCTGATCCCATTCCTCGCCGCAGACGCGCCAGTACCACTGTTTCATGGTCTTTGCGCCGTTCGGTTCGTTCTTCTGCGCGAGGAAGGTCTGCTGGTCAGTGGTGATCTTCGAGAGGTCATGACTGCGCTCCTGGATCATCGCTGCCACGCCGATAAAGCGGTTGCGGATCTGGTGCTCACGCTGCGTCAGCGGAGAGCTGCGTTTCACCGGAGTACGGAGATAGATGCGGTTGCACTTATTGGAGGTCGTTGCAGCGGTACGGTGCGTCGCGAGCAACATCTTCTCGCAGCTGTGCTGACCGCTCTTAGTGGGTTTGGACAATGCGCCGGATACATGATCAATTCCGGCGGAAAAAGTTACAGATGCCATAATAATTAAGGTTTTTAGGTTTGATGGTTAATAATGTTTTTAGGTAAATAAATAGAAATAAATCCTTTGGAAGGCTTTAGCGCTTTGCGCTTTCCGGTTTTTGTGGCTAAAGACTCCTCGCAAGCAAGCTTTCGGATAGTTTTTATCC
>CALZRN010000012.1 GCA_945828585.1 uncultured Bacteroidales bacterium
TGTACAAGGAGCAACGGCTCCTAAAGCACTCAAAGGGTTTTGTCGGTTTTTGTTTATTTTTAATGGGACACTATTGATTGATTACTTTAAATATCTTTTGAATATCTTTTAATTATCTTTTGAATATCTTTTGAATATCTTTTGAATATCTTTTAAACTTCATTTATACTTCTTTTTGCGTCCAATCGTTAGTGAT
Source organism: uncultured Bacteroidales bacterium (assembly GCA_945828585.1). Lineage (GTDB taxonomy): Bacteria > Bacteroidota > Bacteroidia > Bacteroidales > Paludibacteraceae > Colicola. The sequence continues at coordinate 197 of CALZRN010000012.1, forward strand.
TCGTTGGTTATAACTTGGTTATTCGTTGGATATTCGGCTTACGTAACACTTCAGTGTATTCTCCATCAGCATGGCGATGGTCATCGGCCCGACACCTCCCGGTACAGGAGTAATAGCCCCGGCTACCTTCGAAGCGGATTCAAAATCCACATCGCCTACCAGTTTTCCGTCTTCCGTACGGTTGATTCCCACGTCAATAACCGTGGCGCCCGGCTTAATCATTTCTCCCGTAATCAACTGCGAATAACCGACTGCAATCACCAAAATATCCGCTTCGCGGCATATTTGCGCCAAATCCGACGTGCGGCTATGCGCGATGGTAACCGTGCAGTTTTCATCCAAAAGAAGTTTCGCAATCGGTTTGCCGACGATGTTACTGCGACCTACAACCACGGCGTGACGACCCGCTAAAGGCGTGTGGGTTTGTTTTAGCAACTCCAGAATTCCCATCGGTGTACAAGGTACAATCGCCGGCTGATTGAGCCATAACCGGGCTACATTCTCCGGATGGAATCCATCGACATCTTTTTCCGGCGCGATGGCATGAATCACCTTCTGCTCGTCAATATGTTTGGGTAACGGCAGTTGCACAAGGATGCCATCCACGGCCTCGTTTTCATTCAAATCCCGAATGATACGAAGCAGTTCCTCCTCACTCGTCGTCTCCGGAAGAGCTATCAGTTCTCCGTCCATGCCGCAAAACTCGGTCGCATTGATCTTACTCCGCACATACGTCTTGCTGGCAGGATTCTCCCCCACAATGATCACATCCAAACGGGGTTTGCGCCCGTTTTGAGCTGCAAGTTGTTGCACTTGCTCGCGAATCTCTTCTTTGAGATGTTGCGCTATTTGTTTTCCGTCAATTATCATAATGCCCAATGAGCTATGTCTTTCCGATAAAATAAATTCGTACAATGAATCTTGTCGATCTCTTGATACACTTTTTGCTGCGCGTGCCGGACGTCCTCGCCATGCGCAATACACATCAGTACGCGTCCGCCGTTAGTCAACAGTTTTTCCTCCTGACGTTTGGTTCCCATGTGCAGCACCAAGCCGTCAAAATCCTCTACCCCGTTGATCTCTACGCCTTTGGTATAGGCACCCGGATAGCCGCAGGAAGCCATCACGACACCCACCGTAGCCTGTTTGCGCCAAGCGATCGCTTCCAACGCCTCGCCTGTAGCGATGGCATGAAAGACCGTATAGGCGTCACTCTCCATCAGCGGCAGAACGACTTCCGTCTCCGGATCGCCGAAACGGGCATTGAACTCAATAACCTTGATGCCGTCCTTCGTCTTCATCAATCCGCCGTAAAGCACGCCGGTAAGCGGTTTGCCTTCTGCTACCATCGCGTCAGCCACCACTTGCAGAATATGCTCTTGTGCCCATTTCTCCTCTTCGGCAGAGATAAACGGCAGCGGCGTATAAGCGCCCATTCCACCGGTATTCGGTCCCTTATCGCCATCAAAAACCCGTTTGTGATCCTGGCTCAGCGGCATAGGATAGACGCGATGGTGATGCACAAAGGCCATGAACGAAAATTCCGAGCCTTGCAGGAAATCCTCAATCACCACTTTGCCCTTGCCAAATGCCTCACCAACCAACATGTCGCGCAAGGTCTCATCCGCTTCCTTCTCGTCCTGCGCAATCACCACGCCTTTTCCGGCGGCAAGGCCGTCGTACTTCAGTACAGCTGGATACGTTTTCCGCTCGCGGACGTACGCTATCGCCTCCTCGTAGTTGGCAAAACTACGATAGGCCGCAGTCGGCACGTTATATTTCGCCATCAGCTCTTTCGCAAACTCCTTGCTGGCTTCAATCTGGGTGGCAGCTTTCGAATGTCCAAAAACAGGAATACCCGCCTCACGGAAAACATCTGCCACACCGGCATTCAAAGCCGCCTCAGGTCCTACAACACAGAGATCGACTTCATTCTCTTTGGCAAATGCCAACAAGGCCTCCACCTCCGTATCTTTGATAGCCACACACTCCGCCAACTGCGCGATACCGGCATTTCCCGGCGCACAGAAGATCTGACCAACTTGTTTACTGCGACTCAACTGATACACGATGGCGTGTTCACGACCGCCGGATCCTATGACGAGTACTTTTTTCATGCCTGACGAGTATATTGGATTGGTGACGAGTGCTTTTTTATTAGTGTTTAAAATGCCGCATACCCGTGAAGAGCATCGGTATCTGATGTTGGTTCGCAGCCTCGATACTCTCGCTGTCACGAACACTTCCGCCCGGTTGAACGATGGCGGCGATGCCATATTCCGCGGCGCTCTCTACGCTGTCGCCAAAGGGGAAGAAACCGTCCGAAGCCATCACCAGATGCGCGGTATGAATATCTTTGCCTTCTGCAGCCAGAGACGCTTGAGCTTGTTTCAACGCAATCTCCGCCGAACCGACACGGTTCATCTGTCCGGCTCCGACACCATACGTGCGACCGTCTTTAGCCACCACAATCGCATTGGATTTCACGTGTTTTACAATCCGCCATGCAAACTGCAAATCCGTCATTTGTTCTTCTGTAGGTTTAACTTCTGTGACGCACATATCGGCCTTCAGGAGCAAAGTCTCTGTATCTTGGTGTTGTGCAAGCAAACCGCCGTTCACCGACACATACTGCATCTGTTTCGATGCCAGCACAGACATGTCCACTTCCAGAAGCCGCAGGTTCTTCTTCGTCGTCAATACTTCTAACGCTTCGGCGGAGAAAGAAGGCGCCATGATAATCTCCAGGAAGATCGGTTTCATCAATTCCGCCATCTCTTTATTTACCTCGCAGTTGGTCGCCACAATGCCGCCGAAGATCGAAACGGTATCTGCTTCGTAAGCCTTTTTCCAAGCCTCTACTCCATCCTTTCCTATCGCCGCGCCACAAGGATTCATGTGCTTGAGTCCGACGCAGAAAGGCGTGTCGCCAAACTCACGAACAATATTGAGCGCCGCGTTGGCGTCTTGGATATTATTGTACGACAGTTCTTTTCCGTGCAACTGTTTTGCCGAAGCGAGTGAGAAAGGAACGGTCTCCTGCGCTGCATAGAATTTCGCATCCTGATGCGGGTTCTCGCCGTAACGCAAGCCCTGTTTGAGGTCGTATTCGAGGAATAACTTTTCATTGAGACCTGCAGCTTTGCGCATATATGTCGCGATACACATGTCGTATTCGGCTGTATGCGTATAAGCTTTGGCGCTCAGCTCGAGCCTCGTCTCTTTCTTGGTGTTGCCTTCCGCCTGAATCTCACTCAAGATGCGGTTATAATCGCTCGGATCGCAAACGACCGTCACGTCGTTCCAGTTTTTCGCTGCAGAGCGCAACATCGACGGACCGCCTATGTCGATCTTCTCGATAGCCTCCGCCATGGTCGTTCCCTCTTTGGCAATCGTCTGGCGGAAAGGATAGAGATTGACGCACACAAGGTCAATCAACTCAATGCCGTTTTCTGCCAAAGCCGCCATGTGAGAAGGTTCGTCACGACGCGCCAGAAGTGCTCCATGCACTTTCGGATGCAAGGTCTTGACGCGGCCGTCACAGATCTCCGGAAAACCCGTTACTTCGCTGATGCCGATGGTCTTCACGCCGCTCTCTTCCAGCAGTTTTTGCGTACCTCCGGTAGCGATGATCTGCCATCCTGCCGCTTGCAGGCCCTTGACGAACTCCACCAAACCGGTCTTATCGCTTACACTCACTAATGCTCTTTTCTGTGCCATATATCGTTTGTATTGATTTATCGAATGATATTTTCTCCTGCGCGGACGTGCCCTAAAACATAAGTAATCTCCCCTGTATGGTCTAGGATTCGTCTTACTTTCGTCGCATCTTCCTCCGAAACGGCAAGCACCATTCCTATGCCCATGTTGAAGATATTGAACATCTCGCGGTGAGGAATGTTTCCTTTGGATTCCAGGAACTTGAAGATCGGCAGAATCTCCCAGGAACCTTCCTCAATGTCGAAGCCCTGTCCGGGCAGGAAGATACGGGGTATGTTTTCATCAAAACCACCTCCGGTGATGTGCGCCACGCCGTGTACGTCCACTTGGCGGATGACCTCCAGAACAGACTTCACGTAGATTTTTGTCGGCGTGAGAAGAACTTCGCCCAACGTCTTTTCGGGATCCAACTCCGGATAGATTTGATGCAGATCCAGATTCGCGTCCTTAACTATTTTGCGCACGAGCGAAAAGCCGTTGGAATGTACGCCGGAGGAAGCAATACCGATCAGCACATCGCCCACTTTGACTTTGGTGCCATCGATGAGTTTAGACTTTTCTACCACGCCGGTCGTATAGCCCGCGATATCGTATTCGCCGTTGGGATACATACCCGGCATTTCTGCCGTTTCGCCTCCTACAAGGGCACATCCGGCTTGACGGCACCCTTCCGCTACACCGCTGACGATCGCCTCGACTTGCGCAGGGATGTTATGTCCCACTGCCACGTAGTCCAAAAAGATGAGCGGTTCGGCTCCTTGCGCCAAGACATCGTTCACGCACATCGCCACGGCATCTATACCGATGGTGTCGTGTTTGTCCATCGCAAAAGCGATCTTCAGTTTGGTACCCACTCCGTCGGTTCCGCTAACCAAAACCGGTTCTTTGATTCCCAACGCGGAGAGGTCAAACATGCCTCCAAACGAACCGATTGAGCCCATCGAACCCAAGCGCTGGGTCGAACGCACATGCGACTTGATTCTGCTTACTACTTCGTATCCGGCTTCCAGATTTACACCGGCTGCCTCGTAATGTTGCGCCATATTATAGGATTGTATTTAGTGTTTAAAATAGTTTACTGCATTTTCGAAGAGCGGTTGATATTTGTTGCCACTGATATTCGTAAACACATTTTCTTCATATCGCTCAGTATGCCCCATCTTTCCTAAGATCTGGCCGGAAGGAGAAATAATGCCTTCGATGGCGTAGCAGGAGCCGTTGGGATTATACGGCGATTCCATCGTTGCCTCGCCTGTTTTGGGATCGGCGTAACGGAAAGCTACCTGTCCGTTCTCGAAGAGTTGTTTTGCCAGTTCTTCGCTCACCACGAATTTTCCTTCTCCGTGGCTGACGGCGATGCTGTGCAGGTCTCCGAGTTGCATTCCTTGGAGCCACGGGCTGTTGGTCGTCGAAACGGTGGTGGTCACCATCTGCGAGACGTGACGGTTGATATCGTTACGGAAGAGCGTAGGACTCTCCGTCGTCACCTGGCCTAAGTGCCCGTACGGCAGCAGACCGGATTTCACCAGCGCTTGGAAACCGTTGCAGATACCGAGTATCAATCCGCCGCGAGACAAGAGCGATTCTACCGCGCGGCTCACCAGCTTGTTATTAAGCACCGAGACGATGAATTTCGCGGATCCGTCGGGCTCGTCTCCCAAGGAGAATCCGCCGGCTAACATCAGTATCTGCGCTTGATCGATATGCGCCACCATCTCTTCGATAGAAGCAATCACATCCTGCTCCGTCATGTTGCGGAAGATCGTCATCTGTACTTCTGCGCCTGCTTTACGCCATGCCTTGGCGCTGTCGAAATCACAGTTGGTTCCCGGAAAAACAGGGATATAAACGATCGGCTTTTTGCCGTTAAGCGATTCGTGCGCAGGAATAGCCGGTTGTGCAATCGGTTTGGACTCAATGCCTTTCGGCATGAGGTCTTTATGCTGCGGAGTTGCAGTAGCAGCATACACTTTGTTGAAGGGCGCAGTACAAGCCTCATAGAGTTTTTCACGGCAGATCTTCTCGCCGTTGATAATCAGACTGTCGCCATCCGTCACTTGGCCTAAGAGAAGGGCATCCGGGTGCGCAATCTGATCGGTCGCTTCGATTAAAATGCTGCCATACAGATAGTTATAGAGTTTTTCCTCATCAATACGGATATCCACGCCTTTCTCATTTCCGAAAGACATCTTCGCCAACGCCTCTGCCACGCCGCCAAAACCGATGGCGTACGCTGAGACGATCTTTCCGGCATGAATGGCTTTGGTCGTGAACGACCAGAGTTGTTTCAGTTGATCCGTATCGGGCATGTAGTTTGCGAGCGGCTTATGTTGCAGGAGGTATAACTTGTTGCCTGCTTTCTTCAGGTCTGTACTGATGACCTTGTCGGCGCCCACGGTTGTGATACCGAAGGCTATCAGGGTTGGCGGCACGGAAATATGTTCGAACGTGCCGGACATTGAGTCTTTGCCTCCGATGGAAGGCAGGCCTAAAGCCACCTGCATCTTCAGTGCGCCCAAGAGGGCACTGAGCGGTTTTCCCCAGCTGTGACGACCGGCCATGCGCTCGAAATACTCCTGGTAACTAAAGCGCATATGGCTGTAATCAGCGCCGGCTGCAACGACTTTGGCACACGCCTCTACCACCGCATAAGCAGCTCCGTGATACGGACTCCACTCCGCGATGAAGGGGTTGTAACCGAACGCCATGATAGAAGCCGTGTTGGTATAGCCGTCGGTCGGCAGTTTCTGCACGGAGACTTGGGTCTCGGAGCGTTGCATCTTTCCGCCAAACGGCATCAACACGGTCGAGCGACCGATGGTAGCATCAAACTCCTCAATGAGACCTTTCTGGCTCGTCACATTGGGTTGAGCGAGCACGTGGCACATTTTCTCGTCGGTAGTTGCGCCCGGGATATATTGGCTGAACGGATCTTTGTTCTCCACCGGCAGGATGGTTGCTTTCGCATAGTGTTTTGCGCCGGCAGAGTCGATGAAGGCACGGCTGAGATCAGCAATCAGTTCCCCTTTATAGAACTGACGCATACGTCCCGTGGCGGTCACGTCCGCTACGTGCGTGACTTCAATATTATCTTTTCGGCAGAGTTGTTCAAAAGTCTCTTGGTCTTTCTTCTCCACCACTACTGCCATTCGTTCCTGGGATTCGGAGATCGCCAACTCCGTGGGATTGAGACCGGCGTATTTCGTCGGCACGCGGTCCAAGTAAATATCCAAGCCGTCTGCCAACTCGCCGATAGCTACACTCACACCTCCGGCGCCGAAGTCATTGGATTTCTTAATCAGTTTTGTCACTTCGGGACGACGGAAGAGACGTTGAATCTTACGCTCCTCGGGTGCGTTTCCTTTCTGCACTTCGCTGCCGCAGGACTCCAGGGAAGCCTCCGTATGCTCTTTGCTGGACCCCGTAGCGCCACCTATACCGTCGCGCCCCGTACGTCCGCCAAGAAGGAGAATCACATCACCTGCCGCCGGACTCTCACGACGCACTGCATCGGCCTTGACGGCTCCTACTACTGCTCCAACTTCCAGACGCTTTGCTACATACGAAGGGTGATAGATCTCCCGCACATGAGTGGTTGCCAGACCGATCTGGTTGCCGTATGACGAATAGCCCGAAGCGGCCTTGCGGGAGATAATCTGTTGCGGCAGTTTGCCCGGCAGCGTCTCGCTCACGGGGGCGTAGATGTCTCCGGCTCCGGTCACACGCATCGCCTGATAGACGTACGCACGGCCGGACAACGGATCACGGATAGCGCCGCCTAGACAAGTGCTCGCGCCACCGAAAGGTTCTATCTCCGTCGGATGGTTGTGGGTCTCGTTCTTGAATTGCAGCAACCACCGCTCTGTCTGACCATCCACATCCACATCGATGAAGATGGAACAAGCGTTATTCTCTTCGCTGACCTCCATATCGTTCAGCAGGCCTTTCTTCTTCAAGTACCGCGCGCCGATAGTAGCTAACTCCATGAGGCACAGCGGTTTTTCGTTACGGCCTAACTCCGTACGAATATGATGGAAAGCGTTCAGTTCGGATTCTATATCGGCTTTGATGAAAGAGTCCTCCACCTCGATATCCTCGAGAATGGTGGTGAACGTCGTGTGGCGGCAGTGATCGGACCAATAGGTGTCGAGAATACGTAACTCCGTCTCTGTCGGATCACGATGCTCCTTTGTGAAGTATTCCGCTACGCAAGCGAGGTCATCGGCGTTCATCGCCAGTCCCCACTCTTTGCAGAAGGCAGGATACTGCTCCTTCGGCATAGCGGTAAACCCGGCTAAGGAAGCCAGCGGTTTGACATCCGCCGTCTGCTGACGGGAAAGGACAGAAAGGTCTTTCTCGCGCGCCTCCACCGCATTGATATAGTAGTGGCGGATCTTCGCCATCTCATCTGCTGACAGTTCGTCTTCGAAGATCAACAGCCGGCTCGAACGGATGTCTATATCGGCATTCGGGTCAATGAGGTGCACACAATCGATGGCAGAAGATGCGCGTTGGTCGAACTGACCGGGAATATACTCCACCGCCAGATACCTCTTGCCGCTGAGGTCCAAGTCCTCCGTCACGACATCCGTCACCCGCTCGCCAAAGACGCTGTATTTGCTTTGCTCCAGCAGGTCCTTGCTGAATCCGAACAGGTCGTACACGCAAAGATAGCGCATCCGGCGGATGTGCAACTGCAGGTTCTCGTTCAGCTCGCGACGCAGGCTCTCCGCCTCCACGCGAAACCCTTCTCTTTTCTCTACAAAAAGCCTATAGTTCATATCAGATTACAGTAGCTAATACTTTTTCTGTTTGTTGGCGGCGGAAATCAATGTATTTCTCGCGCAGTTCAGGTTCTTGGAGCGCCAGGATGCTGACCGCCAACAAGGCAGCATTCTTCGCGCCGTCGATAGCCACCGTAGCAACGGGGATGCCGCTGGGCATCTGAACCATCGACAGAAGGCTGTCTAATCCGTCCAAAGTCTTCGAACGCACCGGTACTCCGATCACCGGCAGATGAGTCAGACCGGCTATCACGCCTGCCAGATGGGCTGCACCACCGGCTCCGGCGATGATGATACTCAAACCGCGATCCTCGGCACTCTCCGCCCAGTCCATCAAGGCATGTGCCGCACGGTGCGCAGAGATGACGCGTTTGTCCACTTCGATTCCGAAACTCTCAAGAGTGTCGATTGCTGCTTGCATAACGGGCAGGTCACTTGCCGAGCCCATGATAACTCCTACTCTCATATTTATTCCCATTCGATGGTGGAAGGCGGTTTGGACGAGATGTCGTAGCATACTCGGTTCACACCCTTCACTTTGTTGATAATCTCGTTACTAATCTTTGCCAACACCTCATACGGGATGTGCGCAAAATCTGCGGTCATGGCGTCGCTGGAAGTCACAGCGCGCAGCGCAATGGGGTTTTCGTATGTCCGCTCATCGCCCATGACGCCGACTGAACGTACTTCGCTCAGAAGGATAGCACCTGCCTGCCATATCTCATCGTACAGACCTGCCTCACGGAGGTTCTGGATATAGATGGCATCCGCTTCTTGCAGGATGCGGATCTTCTCTCGGGTGATGTCTCCCAAGATACGTACCGCCAGACCCGGTCCTGGGAACGGATGGCGGCTAATCAGGTGCTCCGGCATGCCTAACGAACGTCCCACGCGGCGTACTTCGTCTTTGAAGAGCCACTTGATCGGTTCGCAAAGCTGCAGGTGCATCTCTTTGGGCAGACCGCCCACATTATGATGGCTCTTAATCACTTTGCCGGTGATATTCAAGCTCTCGATGCGGTCGGGATAGATCGTTCCCTGCGCCAACCATTTGGCGTCGGTGATCTTCTTTGCCTCGGCATTGAAGACCTCCACAAAATCGCGGCCGATGATTTTTCTCTTCTGCTCCGGCTCTTTGACGCCGGCGAGGTCGGAGAGGAATTTCTCGCTAGCGTCCACGCCGATTACTTTCAGTCCCAAGCCCTCGTAATCGCGCATGACGTCGTGAAACTCATTTTTTCGTAACATGCCATGATCGACGAAGATACAAGTCAGCCTGTCCCCTATTGCGCGATGCAGCAGAACCGCCACTACCGATGAATCCACGCCGCCGGAGAGACCTAAGATCACCCGGTCGGAACCTAACTGCTCGCGCAACTCCTTCACCGTCGTCTCCACAAACGCTTCTGCGCTCCATTCCTGCTTGGAACCGCAAATATCCACTACGAAGTTCTTCAGCAGCAACGTGCCTTGCAGGCTATGGAAGACCTCCGGATGGAACTGCGTACCGAAGACCGGTTGCTCGCCTGGGATGTAATAAGCGGCATTCTCTACCGTCTCCGTAGAAGCGATACGTGTTGCTCCTTCAGGCAACTGAGTGATACTGTCGCCATGGGACATCCACACCTGCGAGTGCGCCTCAAAACCCTTGAATAGCGGGTTCTCGGTATCAACGAATTGCAAGTTCTGGCGTCCATATTCACGCGTACCGGCACTCTCGACCTTTCCGCCGTACATATAACTCATCAACTGCGCGCCGTAGCAGATACCAAGTATCGGCAGCCGTCCGCGGATGCGACTCAGGTCCACATGAAACGCATCGTCCTGATAGACGCTCAAAGGCGAACCGCTCAGGATGACGCCGATGACATCTTTGTCGTCCTCGGGGTATTTGTTATACGGCAGGATCTCGCAGAACGTGTTCAGTTCGCGTACGCGCCGACCGATCAACTGCGTCGTCTGACTGCCGAAATCCAAGATGATGATCTTCTGCATTCTCTGGGTCTTATTGCTGTGAATAATTAGGAGCCTCCGAAGTGATGGTGATGTCATGCGGATGGCTCTCATACATACCTGCAGAGGTGATACGCACGAACTTGGCTTTGCGCAGCTCCTCTAAGTTATGCGCGCCCACGTATCCCATTCCCGAGCGCAGACCGCCTATCAACTGATAGATCGTCTCGCAAACACTGCCTTTGTACGGCACGCGGCCGGCAATACCTTCCGGCACAAGTTTGGACACATTGCTCTCTCCTCCCTGGAAATAGCGGTCGGCGCTTCCGGCCTTCATCGCCTCTATACTGCCCATACCGCGGTAGGACTTGAACTTACGGCCGTTGAAGATGATGGTGTCTCCGGGGGCTTCGTCCGTGCCGGCGAACATCGATCCGCACATCACGCAGTTTCCTCCGGCAGCGAGTGCCTTCACCACATCGCCCGAGTACCTCAAACCGCCGTCTGCAATCAATGGAACACCCGTTCCCTTCAGTACTTCTGCCACCTCGAAGATCGCCGTCAACTGCGGTACACCGACACCCGCGATGATACGGGTAGTACAGATACTGCCCGGACCGATACCAACCTTGATACCGTCCGCGCCGTTCTCCAAGAGATATCTGGCAGCCTCTGCCGTAGCGATATTTCCCACCACGACATCCAACTCCGGGTATTTCGCTTTGATAGCGCGCAGAGCGTTCACGATATTCTTGCTGTGACCATGCGCCGAATCCAATACTACCGCATCCACATGCTCCTTGACCAAGGCGTCCACGCGCTCCATATAATCCGGCGTGATACCCACTCCTGCAGCGCAACGCAGATGACCTTTGGCATCCTTGTTGGCATTCGGATAATCGCGCAGTTTGGTGATATCTTTATAGGTTACGAGGCCTATCAGTTTACCGTCTTTGTCAATCACCGGCAGTTTCTCTACCTTATGCGTCTGGAGCGCATCCATGATGGTCTTGTTGTCCGTGGAGCCGATGGTAATAAGCTTCTCGCTCGTCATCACCTCGCTCACGGGCTTGTTCATATCCGTCTCAAACCGCAAGTCGCGGTTCGTTACGATACCCACCAGCACATGCTTCTCGTCCACCACAGGGATACCTCCGATATGATTCTCATGCATCATCTGGAGCGCATCGCCTATCGTCTGGCTACCGAAGATGGTTACCGGGTCGGCAATCATGCCGTTCTCCGCACGCTTGACACTACGAACTTGCGCCGCTTGCTCTGAGATAGACATGTTCTTATGGATCACGCCTATACCGCCTTCGCGAGCGATAGCGATAGCCATCGGTGCTTCCGTAACAGTATCCATTGCCGCACTCACCACCGGGATATTCAACCCTATATGGCGCGAGAATTGGCCATTAAGAGACACCTCGCGCGGCAGCACTTCGCTGTACGCCGGTACTAATAACACATCGTCGAAGGTCAGCCCTTCATTCATTATTCGATCTTGATACATATCGGTAGTATTTTTTAGTTACAACATGTGGTCGCAGTAGAAGCATCTTTTTACACCGTCCTTGTCAATATAAGCTTTCTGCTCAACGGGTTCAGTCGTGGCGATGCAGCGGTCGTTATGGCAGGCACAGGTACTTGCTTCGCCTTGATGGCCTGTTGGCTCGGCATGCAGGTACTCGTCGCTCAGAAGCGTATAGATAATCGCCTTGCGGACATACTTGCCGTTTTCCACCTGGCGGAAATACGCTGCACGCGGGTCTTTATCCACGCCAACCGTGATCTCATTAACACGGGGCAGCGGATGCAGGACAATCATCGAGGGCTTGCCTAACGCCATCAGCCGCTCATCCAGGATAAACGAGTCTTTCAGACGCTCATACTCATCTTTGTCGGCAAAGCGTTCTTGTTGCACGCGGGTCATGTACAGCACATCGACAATCGGCATCGCCTCTTCCAACGTGGAGACCTCCATATAAGCATCCCCTAACTCCGCTTTCATGTAGTCCGGCAACGCCAGCTCTTTCGGAGCAATTAGCACAAACCGCACTCCTTCGTAACGGCGCATGGCTTTGATGAGCGAGTGTACCGTACGACCGTATTTGAGATCGCCGCAGAGACCTATCGTCAGGTTCTCAAACCTTCCTAACTCACGACGGATAGTCAGCAGGTCGGTCATCGTCTGCGTCGGATGGCTGTGACCTCCGTCACCGGCATTGATGACCGGTATCCGGCTAAACTCACTCGCTACCCTCGGCGCACCTTCTTTATAGTGGCGCATGGCGATGATATCCGCGAACGCGCTCACCACACGCACCGTGTCTGCTACCGTCTCACCTTTGCTGACGGAGGACGAGCGTGCATCGCTGAATCCTAACACCTGACCACCTAACTCCATCATCGCAGCCGTAAAACTAAGCCTCGTGCGAGTGCTTGGCTCGTAGAACAGTGTCGCGAGTTTCTTACCCTTGCATGCCTCGGCATACGGCTCCGGATGGTCGATGATGTCCATGGCGCGAAGAACGATCTTCTCGATCTCCTGCGTCGTCAGGTCCGTTGAGTCTAATAGATGTCTCATAAGTTATCTCTAAATTGTATCAGTTCTACTTTCTCTTGTGCGGAGATATACCCTTCCTTGACCGCCACTTCGGCGAGCACATCGAGGTTGCTCAGACTGTGGTTCTCCACTTTTGCTTCCTCCAGACGATTCAGACCTTTCTTCATGCCGTACGTGAAGATCGACACGATTCCCAAGACTTCGGCTCCTGCTTCGCGCAGCACTTCTACCACCTCCAGACAACTTCCTGCAGTGGAAATCAGATCCTCAACCACCACCACTTTCTGCCCCGGAAGGAGTTTGCCTTCTATCTGGTTCTGCCTTCCGTGATCTTTGGCCCCGGAGCGTACATAGCCCATCGGCAGGTTCAGTTTGGTAGCGGTGATAGCGGCATGGGCGATGCCTGCGGTTGAAGTACCCATCAGTACTTCCGCCTCGGGATAGTACTGCTTGATGGTCTCAGCCAAACCATTCTCCACATCTTCGCGCACCGCCACGTCACTCAGCGTCAAGCGGTTGTCGCAGTATATCGGACTCTTGATGCCACTGGCCAATGTGAACGGTTCGTTCGGGCGCAGGAAGACGGCCTGGATACGCAGCAGATCCGCTGCTATTTGTTCACTTAAACTTTCCATCATTCCATCATTTTATCATTCTCTAAACTCTTTTACACATTTTCGATAGGCCGCTATGGGATCTTCTGCGGCAGTAATCGGACGCCCTACCACGATAAAATCCGATCCTATCTCTTTGGCGCGGGCGGGGGTGGTGATACGAACCTGATCACCTTTGTTGCCATCTGCGAAACGGATACCCGGTGTCACGGTCAGGAACTCTTTTCCGCAGCGCTCCTTAACCATCCCAGCCTCTAAAGGCGAACAAACGACACCGTCCAGACCGGCCTCTTTTGCCATTTGGGCATAATGGCAAACGCAATCGGCTATACTGCCGCTGATGAGCAACTCATCGTGCATACGCTCTTCGCTCGTCGAGGTCAGTTGGGTTACGGCGAGCAGTATCGGTCGCGTACCATCTTCGCGCGTCAGACCTTTCAGTGCTGCCTCCATCATCGCTTTCGTTCCTGCCGCATGCAGGTTCACCATCTGCACATCCAGATGCGAGAGCACCCTCATCGCTTTCTCTACCGTATTAGGGATGTCGTGCAGCTTCAGATCCAAAAACACCGAATGGCCGCGCCGACGAATCTCCCGAACGATAACCGGTCCCTCAGCGTAGTACAGCTCCATGCCGATCTTCACAAACGGCTTCTCCTCCGTGAATCGATCCAGAAAGGCATACGTCTCTGCCGCACTCGCAAAATCACATGCTATAATAACATCCTTTTTCATACAATCCCTATTATATCTTGTAAGTGTTCTATCTTCATTTCCTTCATCACCGTCGGCAGTGCCTCTATAATCTCCCGGCACGCCGTGGGGTTTTGCAGACTCGCAGCCCCTATCTCTACGGCACTCGCGCCAGCCATCATCATCTCTATCACATCCTCCGCCCGGCTCACTCCGCCGCAACCGATGATCGGTGTCTTGGGGCACGCTTTATGCACCTGATGTACCATTCTGAGCGCAATGGGAAACACACCCGGTCCCGAATAACCGCCGTACGTATTGGCGAGAACAGGTTTGCGCCGTTTGATATCGATCCGCATGCCGAGCACCGTATTGATAAGGCAAAGACCATCTGCGCCGGCTTCTACACATGCCCTCGCTATAGAAGCGATATCCGTCACGTTCGGGCTGAGTTTCATGAATATCGGTTTGGTCGTCACTGCCCTGACAGCGCGGGTCACCGCTGCTGCCGCTTCGGGATTTGTGCCAAAAGCCATGCCGCCGTTATGGACGTTCGGACAGGATATATTCACCTCCAGAATCGCTGCGTCAGTCTCCTTATCTATTCGTTCGCACACATACGCATATTCGTCGATGCTAAAGCCACTGATATTCGCTATGATCGGTCCCTTGTAGATGGCGCGTAAGGCCGGCATCTCACGCTGGATGAATTCATCCACACCGGGGTTCTGCAGCCCGACGGCATTCAACATTCCTGCGCCGCCACACTCTGCGATACGCGGTAAGGCGTTTCCGTAACGCGCCTCACGCGTCGTGCCTTTGGTAGAGATAGCGCCAAGTATGTTCAGATCGAACCATTCACTCATCTCTTGACCAAAACCGCAGGTTCCGCTTGCCGGAATCACCGGGTTTTGCAATTCAATATGTCCTAAATCAATTTTCAAATTTCCAATATCACATTTCAAATCTTCAGCGCGTCCGCGCTAAACACCGGTCCTTCTTTACATACTCGTTTGAAACCCTCTTTGGTCTCAATCGTGCATCCTACACAAATACCCACGCCGCATCCCATACGCTCTTCCATACTGATCTGGCCGTTGGTGCCTATCGTCCGCAGGATGGCTTTGAGCATCGGCAGCGGTCCGCAAGCGTAATAATACGGAGCAGGCTTCTCTATCACGTCGGTCACGACGCCTTTGACGCCATAACTGCCATCCATCGTGCAGACCGTTGTTTCGCACCCTAAGGTTCTAAACGCTTCTTCGCCAAATACTTCGTCTTTCGTATTAAATCCCATCACTACGCGGACTTCCTTTCCCATCTCACGCAGTTTCTTGGCGGCATAAATCAGCGGTGGTACTCCTACTCCACCTCCTATCAGCAGCGCTTCATTGCCGCAGAGGCTCAAGTCATAGCCGTTGCCCAAGCCTGTAAGGAGATCGAGTTCTTCGCCGGCTGACATCGCCGCCATGCGGTCGGTACCTTGTCCGACAACCTTGTAGATGATCGCCAGCTCGTCACCGTGGATATCGCTCACCGAGATCGGTCGTCTCAGGAACAAACCCGGTATCGCTATCTCCACGAATTGCCCCGGACGAATACCTTCCGTCTTGCCCCGCAGGATCATGCGATAGATTTTCTCCGCAATCTGTTCATTGCTCACTATATGCCAAACTCCCGTCATTCGTAATTCGTCATTCGTTCATCCTCATAAACGATATTCCCCCGAACTTCGTTTTTGACACATCTTCCATAGACTTCCCACCCTTCAAACGGCGTACTTTTGCCCAAGGACACAAACTGCGCAGGGTCGATGGTATAATGGGCATCCAGATCGATCGTCACCCAGCTATCTTCCGCTAATCCCGTTATCTCGCGTGCACGCGTGCTCATTATTTCTATTAGGCGTTCCATCGAGATCACGCCGTTTTTTACCAGATAAGTGTACAACAAGGGGAAAGCCGTCTCGATTCCCACAATCCCGAAAGCACTCTTCTCTAATCCTCGGCTCTTCTCCTCGGCGCTATGCGGCGCATGGTCGGTGGCAATGACGTCAATCGTACCATCGATGATGCCTCCTATCAGCGCCATCTGGTCGGCTACCGAACGAATCGGCGGATTCATCTTCCATCGTCCGTCCTCCTCAATCATGCGGTCGTTGAGCAGCAGATAATGCGGCGCGGTCTCGCAAGTCACGGGGATCCCGTCGGCTTTGGCGTCACGGATGAGTTGTACGCTCTCTTTGGTGGAGATATGGCATATATGCAGCCGGCATCCGGTCTCTGCACTCAGACGTATATTCCGCTCTATCTCGCGCCATTCGCTCTCCGAGCAGATACCCCGATGACCATGCTTGCGGGCGTACTCGCCGTCGTGGATATATCCGCCGCGCAGCAGACTGTTCACCTCACAATGCTCGACGATCATACTGTCCACCGCCGCAATCCGCCGCATCGCCTCGCGCATCAACCCCTCGTCCTGGATACCTCTGCCGTCATCCGAGAAACCCGCTACGTGCGCGCTCAATTCCTCTATATTAACGAGTTCACCCTCGCCTTTCTGGCCGAGGGTGATACTTGCGTACGGATGGACGCCAATGTGGCTGTCACGCGCAATAATGTCCATCTGAGCGCGCAGATGATCCATCGTATCGGGCGCAGGGTTCACATTAGGCATAGTGAACACATCACTGTAACCGGCACGCGCAGCCGCCTCACTCCCCGTGAGTATCGTCTCTTTATACGCGAAACCCGGCTCACGGAAATGCACATGCATATCCACGAAACCGGGTATTCGTATTTTTCCTAACAGACTCATGCGATTTTTAACGTTTATACTTCCTTTCGAAAGCAGTATCAGAAATCGAGTGCAAAGGTAGCATTTTTTTTCGAATTACGCAAGTTTTTTAGCAACAAAATCCTACAATTTTATTTTTGCTAACTTTACTTGACATTCTGCCGATTTTTCCGCCAAAAAAGAAAAAAATACGGAGATCCTTGCATATCTCAAAAAAAATCAGTATCTTTGCGCCGAATTTTACTTCGTATATTTAGGACCTAATGGATAAGATACGTAATTTTTGTATTATTGCGCACATCGATCACGGCAAATCGACCCTTGCGGATCGCATGTTGGAGATCACTCAGACGGTTGATGTGCGGCAGATGGAGAATCAGGTGTTGGACGACATGGATCTGGAGAAAGAGCGCGGTATAACCATCAAATCGCACGCTATCCAGATGGCGTATAAATATAGTAGAAAGTCGAAAGTCGAAAGACCGTCCGCAGAAGCGGACTCAAAGACGCTTTCTACTTTGAACGATAGTGGTCTTTCTACTTTGAGCGAAGCGGTCTATACATTGAACCTGATTGATACTCCGGGGCACGTGGACTTCAGTTATGAAGTCTCGCGTTCTATAGCCGCCTGCGAGGGCGCGGTGCTTGTTGTCGATGCCACCCAAGGCGTACAGGCGCAGACTATCTCCAACCTCTACATGGCGATTGAGCATGACCTGGAGATCATCCCGGTACTCAATAAATGCGACATGGACAACGCCATGCCCGAGCGCGTGGAGGATGAGATCGTCGAGCTGTTAGGTTGCAAACGCGAAGAGATCCTCCGTTGTTCCGCCAAGACCGGAGAAGGCGTACCCGAGATCTTAGACGCCATCGTCGAGCGTATTCCCGCGCCCAAAGGCGACCCCTCCGCGCCGCTCCAATGTCTCGTCTTTGATAGTGTATTCAACTCCTTCCGAGGCATCATCGCCTATTTCAAGGTGGTCAACGGCACCCTGCACACGGGCGACCAAGTGCGTTTTGTCAATACAGGCAAAGAGTACGACGCCGACGAGATAGGTATCCTCAGACTCGAGATGTCCCCGCGTAAGGAGATCTCTGCCGGTAACGTGGGATATATCATCTCCGGTATCAAGACCTCTACCGAAGTCAAAGTGGGCGATACCATCACCCATGTAGCGCGGCCTTGCGACAAAGCCATTGCCGGTTTCGAGGAAGCCAAACCGATGGTCTTCGCGGGTGTCTATCCCATTGAGTCCGAGGACTACGAGGATCTGCGCGCGTCGCTTGAGAAACTGCAACTCAACGACGCCTCGCTGACCTTCCAGCCGGAGAGCTCCATGGCACTCGGCTTCGGCTTCCGCTGCGGGTTCTTAGGCTTGCTGCACATGGAGATCATCCAGGAACGCCTCGACCGCGAGTTCGACATGGATGTCATCACCACTGTCCCGAACGTATCATACAACGTCTATACCAAGGACGGCAGCATGATCGAGGTACACAACCCCGCCGGAATGCCTGACCTCACGGAGATCGACCGCATCGAGGAGCCCTATATCCGCGCGTCGGTCATCACCACCGCCGATTATATCGGTCCTATCATGACCCTCTGTCTCGGTAAACGCGGCGAACTGGTCAAGCAGGAGTATATCTCCGGCAACCGCATGGAGCTTCTCTTCGACATGCCGCTGGGCGAGATCGTCATCGATTTCTACGACAAACTCAAATCCATCTCCAAGGGTTACGCCTCCTTCGATTGGCATATGAACGGCTTCAGACCATCTAACCTCGTCAAACTGGATATCCTCCTCAACGGCGAGCAGGTCGATGCGCTTTCTACCCTCACCCATAGGGACAATGCCGTGGATTTCGGTCGTCGCATGTGCGAGAAACTCAAGGAACTCCTTCCGCGTCAGCAGTTCGACATCGCTATCCAAGCCGCCATCGGCGCCAAGATCATCGCCCGTGAGACTGTCAAGCAGGTGCGCAAAGATGTCCTCGCCAAGTGTTACGGCGGTGACGTCAGCCGTAAGCGCAAACTGCTCGAGAAACAAAAACGCGGTAAGAAGCGCATGAAGCAGATCGGCAACGTCGAAGTGCCACAGAAAGCTTTCTTAGCAGTGCTAAAGTTGGATTAAATATGAAAACTCACTTTGCATTAGTCACCGGCGCATCGTCGGGAATCGGATTAGAGTTCGCCAAGCAGTTAGCCCAACGGGGCTATAACCTGCTCATTGTCAGTAACGTTCCTCAGATCCACGACGCGGCAGAAGAGATCAAGAAGGGATTAGGGGATGAGAGGGTTAGCGGATTAGAGGTGATTCCGCTTGTCATGGACCTGAGCCAACAATCTTCCGCGCGCGAACTATATGATTACACGCACGCGCAGGAGATAGAGATCGAAGTGCTGGTCAATAACGCCGGCGTCTATCACGATCGCGACATCCTGGACGATAGTGAGGCTTTCACTTCGCTCATTCTCAACCTGCATATGTACACGCCGGCGATGTTGTGCTACCTGTTTGGACAGGACATGCGCGAACGTCGGCACGGGTATATCCTTAACCTGTGCTCCGTGACGAGTAAGATCGTCGCGCAACGGCTGGGCACGTATGCCTCCA
This sequence comes from uncultured Bacteroidales bacterium, assembly GCA_945828585.1. Lineage (GTDB taxonomy): Bacteria > Bacteroidota > Bacteroidia > Bacteroidales > Paludibacteraceae > Colicola. Next base: position 19,947 of record CALZRN010000012.1, read on the forward strand.
CCAAATCCTTCCTCTCCGCCTTCACGCGGTCGCTGCATATCGAGTTGCACGAGTACGGCGTACATGTGACGGATGTGAGCCCGGGAGCGGTGGATACTGGGCTTTTCTCCATTCCTCAATGGATGACCAAAGCCGGCAAAGCCTTAGGCATCATCGCTTCGCCACAGATGCTCGTTCGCAGAGCCCTGCGTGCGCTCTTTTGGGGATGTAGCAAAACAACAATACCCACCGTCTTCTGGCAGGTATTGTGCTTCATCATTATGCTGATCCCCACTTGCGTATTGCGGTGGATTCGCAAGTTCGGCTGGTTCTAAGACCTTAATCGAGGCATACTCCCAGCGCAACGTTAGTTGGTTAAAACTTGATTAGTGCTTTATTGCCGAATCCATCGATATACATCTCCAGCGGTTGTTGGAGCCGTACATGGCGGACGAGATCGGTCTCTTCGATAGCCGGAATAGCGTCGAGGAGATCTTGGTTATAGGCGTCAGTCAGCGGCCTTGCCCAAGGATCGACGTTGATGTAGCCGACATTGAAAGAGGTCATATTCTGGAAGAAATGGCTGCCCTGGCTAGGCTCGATGCGGAAGTTCTCGAGCGAGCACTCGGCGATGGCTTTGGCTTCGCTGATATCGCCCCATTGAACGGGTACTCCGAGTGTCGGGATCTGCGATCCCCAGCGGCCGTAACCGATGAGGAGGTATTGCTTGCCTTCCTGCCGCATCTTATTGTTCCACTCGCGCAGCGTAGCCGCCATCTCTTGTGTCCGAAGAACGTCAAACGCCTCTTTGCGGAGGTAGATGATGTCCGTCACGTCGTCTGTCTTACCTATACCGAGCGCGTTGCCCGAACGTAAGAAAGCGCCGTTTTCATCGACCTTCTCCCACTCTACCTTTGCCGTCAGACTATCCGCAGAAATGGGACGAATCTGCAGTACATGGAAGATCTGCGGATCATGCTCGAGGTTCACCGCAAACTCTATCTCCACCGGCGTCTTGATCTCCTCGCGCGCGATATCTAAAAGGCATTGGATGATCTCCGCCAAGGGGAAAGTCTTGAATTTGAGCTGCGGAGCGAAAGTGACGATACGCGAACCGTCCGGGTAGCAGGAATCGACGATGCGCATGTTCTCCCGGTCGTACGTCGAGGCGATGAGCTTGAGGGACTCAAACTGACCACAGTCGTGTATCGGGATACGCTCTAAGTTCACGGCGTCATCGATGGAAGTCTTGAATCGCTCGGGGCTGAGAGAGAGCGCCAACATCGACTGCTGGGTCTCGCGCATGGCGAGATCGACCGTCGAGGTCTGCATCACGTTCTTCGGGTATTTGGGGCTGAAACGCAGAACTTGTTCGCCATCGACGACGGCTTTACCCAGACCGTAAGCAATCTTGACGATGCCGTCTTCGGGTTTCTCTTTGCCCACCGGGTAGAAATTGATGCTGCGCGCTACGCCGGAGATAACCGGAAAATAGTAATTTCCTTCGATTTCACCGCATACTTCTTGCAGCACGATCGCCATCTTTTCTTCTGATGGCACGTTGCCCGTGGAGATGATATACCCTCTCGATGCGGCGAAATAGACGGACGCGTAAACGGATTTGATCGCCTTGGAGAGCATCCGCAGCTGCTGGTCCTCGTTCTCCGTATGCGGGATCATGTAGGTACTATAGACCCCTGCAAAAGGCTGATAATACGAGTCTTCGAGTTTGGAGGACGAACGGATAGCGAGCGGCCGTTTGGTAGCCCTAATAAAATGCCGGAGGGCTTCGAGAAGCTCCAAAGGCAGCGCAGACGCCACGAACTCCGAGAGGATCTCTTCGTCGCTCAGATCGGCGTTGATGACGTATTGAAGACCGTTATCATGGATGAACTGGTCGAAGAAATCCGTGGTGAGGATCATCGTTCGCGGCACGAGGACGCGGATGTTCGCCCATCGGTCAAAGAGGTCATGTTTCTGCAGGATATGGTTGAGGAACGCCAGCCCACGTCCCTTGCCTCCCATCGGACCGTTGCCGCAACGGGAGAAATAGATCGTACTGTTATAGGTCTTAGGCGAATAACGTGCTACGACGCCGAGCGCCTGATTGATGCGGTAGTCGTGAATCAGACGGATATTGGTCTGGCGGATGTTCTCGATGTCCGCATCGCTATGGATACTGAGTTTCTGCACCTCGCGACCGATAGCAAACAAGCCGCGTGCAAAGAGCCATTTGGAGAGGTAGTTATTATCACTCAGACGGCGGAAAGCAGCCGATGAAATCGAGGATATGATACGTTCAAAGCCCTCCAGATCCGAGGCTCGGTCGATCTCTCTGCCGGTACGCGGGTCACGCGCGATGAAATCGCCGAAACCGAACTCCCGCTCGATATACTCACTCACGTCCTCCGAGAGGGTCTTGGACTTCTTGACCACAAAGCCCACGTTCAGTTTTCTCGCTACAGAGCGCATCGATTCCTGCGAGGATTGCATGAGGAAGGGCATCGTGGGGTTGTCTTCCCGGATGAGTTGGCATAAATCGACACCGGCGTCGAGTTTCTCGGCGGAGGAAGGCTCGCCTTTATGCACCACAAATCCCACATCGGAGATGACGCCGATGATGTTCTCCCCGTAGCGGTTGTAGAGCTCGACGGCTTCGTCGTAACAAGTCGCCATCAGCACTTTCGGCCGGGCACGCTTGCGCAGGAGCTGCTGCTTCTCATTGAGCGCATCTCGGATGGCGATAGAGTTCTGCTGGAGAACGAGTTTGTAGAGCAAGGGCAGGTACGTCGAGTAGTACCGCACGGAGTCCTCCACCAGCATGATGGCTCTCACGCCCTCGTCGAGGATATCGTGCTCGGCGTTGAGACGGTCCTCGATGAGCTTGATGATGGCGATAATGAGGTCGGTGGAGTTATTCCAGTTAAAGAGGTAATCGACCTTGCTCTTGTCCTGCTGCTCGAGGCGGCGGTGCACCTCTTTGCTGAACGACGAGAGCAGCACGATCGGACAATCCGGCAGCAGCCGTTTGCTCTCCTCCGCGAAATCCCACACTTCGCTTCCTCCGGCGCTATAAACGATAATAATAAGGTCGAAAACCTCTCTCCCATTTGTTCTATGACCGTCCACTGGACGCTCAATCGGGCAAAGCCCTTCACCCCCAAGGGGAGAAGCCCCCTCTCCTTGGGAGAGGGTTGGGGAGAGGTATTCTAATGCTTCGTCTGTCGTTTCTGCACGCGTGATTGACGGAGGATTGGAGAGGTTCAGCTCCGCATACTCCTGCGCAATCTGCTCGTCGATACGGCCGTCCTCCTCGAGTGCAAAACTATCATAGTTATTGCACACGAGTAGGATCCGCTTCACGCGCCTCTCCATCAGCGATGTGTAGTTGTTGGTTTTCATCACACCAGCCCTTGTTCGACCATCGCATTGGCTACTTTCATAAAGCCGGCGATGTTGGCACCTTTGACGTAGTTGATATAGCCGTCCTCTTCGGTACCGTACTTGAGACAAGCGGCGTGGATATCCGCCATGATGGTACGCAGACGCTGATCCACCTCTTCTGCCGTCCATTTGAGACGCATCGAGTTCTGGGTCATCTCCAGACCGGAAGTAGCTACGCCGCCGGCGTTGGATGCTTTACCCGGACTGTAGAGGATCTTCGCGCCCTGGAAGATAGCAATCGCTTCCGGAGTCGAAGGCATGTTTGCACCCTCGGTAACGCAGAAACATCCGTTTTTAACGAGGATCTCCGCGTCGGCTTTCTCGATCTCGTTTTGGGTAGCACACGGCATGGCGATGTCGCAAGGGATACGCCATGGACGCTCGTTCTCGAAGTATTTCGCCTGCGGGTACTTGGTCACGTACTCTTTGATACGTCCGCGGCGAACATTTTTGAGTTCGAAGATATATGCGAGTTTCTCTTCATTGAGACCTTCCTCGTCGTAGATAAAGCCGTTGGAATCGGACAAAGTGAGCACTTTGGCACCGAGCCTCATCGCTTTCTGTGCGGCAAACTGCGCTACGTTTCCTGCTCCGGAGATGCAGACACGCTTGCCTTCGAAAGACTCGCCCCGTGTCGCTAACATCGCTTCTGCGAAATAGCAAGCGCCGTAACCCGTTGCTTCGGGACGCATGAGCGAACCGCCCCACATCTGACCTTTGCCCGTGAGGGTGCCGGTGAACTCGTCGCGGAGACGCTTGTATTGTCCGAACATAAAGCCGATCTCGCGGCCACCGACGCCGATATCGCCCGCAGGCACGTCGGTGTCAGCGCCTATATGACGCTGCAGCTCGGTCATGAAGGATTGGCAGAAACGCATCACTTCCGCGTCGGATTTGCCACGCGGAGAGAAGTCCGAACCACCCTTGGCACCACCCATAGGCAGGGTCGTGAGGGCATTTTTGAACGTCTGCTCGAAAGCCAGGAACTTCATGATGGAGAGGTTCACGGACGCATGAAAACGGATACCTCCTTTGTACGGACCGATAGCGCTATTCATCTGTACGCGAAAACCGCGGTTGATCTGCACTTCGCCCTGATCGTCCATCCACGGCACGCGGAACATGATCACTCGTTCGGGCTCGACCATGCGCTCCATCACCTTCTGCTCGCGCAGATAAGGATACGCCATAATCATCGGAGCTACCGACTCAACAACTTCTTTGACTGCCTGGTGAAACTCGTGCTCACCGGGGTTTTTCTGAATGAGGTCCGCCATAAAAGCGTCCACATACGCTTGGGTTTGTTTGTCCATTGTTGTACCTTAATTTAAATTGTAAGCAATTCACCTATCGAGGCAAATTAAATCCGGCTGCAAAGGTACAAAAAAATATTGATATACGCAAGCGCCCGCGCGATTTTTTTCTTCTGCCCCCTTTTTTTCTTTTGCCCTCGCGTTCGGCAAATAGATCGCAAGAACGATACCGCTCCGCTAAATCGACAAAGCAACTCCTACCTCCGCTTTTCCCACCGGATGAAAAACATCCGTCGGGGGCCCTAGGAGGACGAACAAGAAGGACGCGAGGAGCGAACAAACGGCACGAACGTGGAGAGAGTACCGGCGCAGCGGTAAACCGCCTACACCGCAAGCAAAGCGAGCGGCAAAGAAGCCCTTCTAGGCGGCCACTCCTCCCGCTTCAACGGGAGGACGCTCCGGGGCAAAAGAAAAAAAAGGGGGCAAAAAAGCAAAATATTTGCATATCTCAAAAAAAAGCAGTACCTTTGCACTCGAAAATGCAAACGTATCTCGATAATCGTTAAAAAAATATTTTTATCATGATTGAGCATTTGATTCCGGCGTGGATGTTAATCCCGTTTGCGGTGATGCTACTGTGCATCGCCGTGCTTCCTCTCATTCCCCATGTAGGCGAGTGGTGGGAGCATAATCTGCACAAGTTGTATGTATCTCTGTTGCTCGGTACTCCCGTAGGCATCTGGCTCTGTCTCAACGGCATGAGCCACGAGCTGATTCACCAGATGATCTACGACTACGTGCCGTTCATCTTGCTGCTGATGGCGCTGTTTGTAACCACCGGCGGTATCTGTATCCGTGGAGACTTGAAGGCGACACCGACGACCAACACGATCATCTTAGCCATCGGCTGGGTGTTAGCGTCGTTCATGGGAACGACCGGCGCGGCGATGTTGCTGATCCGCCTGTTGTTAGCGACCATCCAGCAGCGTAAGTACAAGGTCCACACGGTACTGTTCTTCATCGCTATCGTGGCGAACTGCGGTGGTCTGCTCTCGCCGCTCGGCGATC
>CALZRN010000013.1 GCA_945828585.1 uncultured Bacteroidales bacterium
AATGGCTGATGTACATGACATACAGAGTTGGTTGAACGGCGATAAGCTGCGGAGCCAAAAGATCAGAGAACAATACCCGCTGATAGGGTTGATTGTGGGTCTGGTCTTTTTGTATATTCTGACGGGGTACCAGTCTGCCAAACAACAACACCGGTTGACGGACACAAAGAAAGAGATGCTGGACGCGAAATTCCGGTACATGACGATTAGCGCGCAGTTGACGAATAGCACCAGGCAAAGCCAGGTGATAGAGGTGCTGAAAGTAAATGGGAGTGAGTTGCAGGAAAACCGAGTACCGCCGGTGAAGGTAAAATAAGGAAACCCCACCCTAACCCTCCCCACAAGGGGGAGGGAAGCCGGATGACATCCGGCATAATGGACGATGAAAAAAGCGGGATGGCATCCCGCGGAAAAGAAGAAGAGAAGAAAGAAGAACAGCCCCACCCTAACCCTCCCCACAAGGGGAGGGAAGCCGGATAACATCCGGCACAACGGACGATGAAAAAAAGCGGGATGGCATCCCGCGGAAAAGAAGAAGAGAAGAAAGAAGAATAGATGAGTGACGAGCAGAGAAATACGGTATGGAGGTTCGCGATGATATTCATCGTGATCGCTTTGGGTTTTGTAGCTGTGCTCGTGAAGATCGTGTATATCCAGGCGGTGGAGAGAGACGAGTGGTTGAAAGTGGCAGAGAAACAAGTGCCGACGAACAGGCCTATTCCTGCGACGAGGGGGAATATTCTGGATTGCAACGGGCGATTGTTGGCGAGCAGTATGCCGCAGTATTATATATATATGGATACGCGCGTGCCCGCGTTGCACGAGAAAAACGGGGAGTTGTTCAAGAAACATATCGACACGCTGGCTCTGGATCTGGCGACGATTATCGGGGATAAGAGTGCAGCGGAGTACAAGGCAAAGATTGTGGGGGCTTACCGGCATAAAGAGAAACGTTTGCGGGTTTGCGAGAACCGCATCAATTATCTGCAGCGGCAGGCTTTGGAGCAGAACAAGCTCATCAAAAAAGGCAAGTATAAAAGCGGCATTTTCTTTGAGGACCAACATAGAAGAATCAAACCTTACGGATTGTTGGCGAGCCGAACTATCGGTGGTATTTACGGCGAAGGCGGAAGTGGGAACTCGGGTCTGGAGAAGGGTTTTGACAAAGAGTTGAGGGGTCTGGACGGCATGAGTAGTATTCAGAAGATCGGCGGCCGTTATGAGTCCGTGACGGTAGAAGAGGCGCAGGACGGATTAGATATCCAAACCACTATTGATGCCAACTTGCAGGACATCGTAGAGAACGCGTTGCTGGCGAAGACGGCGGAAAGAAACGCCAAATGGGGCTGCGCTATTCTCATGGAGACGCAGACGGGGTATATACGCGCGATTGCGAACTTGGACCGGTCGCAAGAAGACGGCAAGTATTATGAGGCGCAGAACCACGCCGTGCAGCGTGTAGAACCGGGTTCGACGTTTAAGACGATTGCTCTGATGGCGGCGCTGGACGACGGGAAGATTGATATAGACGACACGGTGGCGGTTAGTCGGACGCCGTGGAAATATTTCTCGGTGAAGCATACTGATGCCCACCCGATGGACACGATTCTGACGGTGAGGAGTGCTTTGGCGGTGTCTTCGAATATCGCGCTGGCAAAGTTGATCACGAGGAGTTACGAAGGTTCGGCGCGAAAGTTCGTGAGGCGGATTGAGAAGATGGGACTGCTGGACAGCGTTTATTGCGAGATTCCGGGAGCGGACAAGGCGAGGATTGAGGTTCCGCGGGACACGGTGACGCTGAGTAAGATGAGTTACGGGTATTCGGTAGAGTTGAGTCCGATGCAGATTCTGATGTTCTATAACGCGATCGCCAACGGGGGAAGGATGATGCGGCCGATGTTAGTGACGGCGGTGCAGCAGAACGGCGAAGTGGAGAAGAGTTTTCGGCCGGAAGTGGTGAAGTCTTCTATCTGCGGAAAGAGCACGTTGCGAGATATACAAGGGGCGTTGCATGACGTCGTTTGGGACGACCATCTGGGTACTGCGGCGGCGAAGTTATGGAGCAAGAAAGCGCAGTCGAAGCTCGTGAATATCGCCGGCAAGACGGGTACGGCGCAGTTGATTATCCCCGGCAGAGGGTACTCGGGCAAACACCATAGGATGACTTTTGTGGGGTATTTCCCGGAGGAGAATCCGCAGTACACATGCATCTGCATGATTGAGGACCCGCAGTACCCGTATGACGCAGGAATGGATTGCGGCAGCACGGTGCGAGTGATTGCGGAGAAGACGATGGCGTACACGGGATGCTACGTTTATCGAGACGGGGAGAAGCATTTAGAGAAGAGATAATAACCCCACCCCGACCCTCCCCACAGGGGGAGGGAGGTAAACTACAATATACATTGTTATGTTATTAAGAGAATTATTGACAGCGATTGAGCCGATAGAGGTGATCGGCGAGACGAACAAAGAGATCAAGGGTCTGCATTTTGACAGCCGAAAGATCGGAGAAGGTGACTTATTCGTTGCCCAAGTCGGCACAGCAGTAGATGGCCACACGTTCATTGACGGTTGTGTCGCAAAAGGGGCAGCGGCGGTGGTGCTTTCGGACAGGAAGTACCTGCCGAAAGGAGCTGTCAGCCATCAGCCATCAGAAGTCAGCTATATCCTTGTTGAGAATACAGATAAGGCGCTGGGATTGCTGGCGAGCAAGTGGTTTGGCGAGCCGAGTAAGGCGTTGACGCTGGTTGGCGTGACGGGAACGAACGGCAAGACCACTATCGCGACGCTGTTGTACAAACTCGTTCGGGCGTTAGGACATAAGGCGGGACTGCTGTCCACCGTGGTCAATTATATCGAGGACGAGACGGTGGTTGCGACGCACACGACGCCGGACGCGATTGAGTTGAACGGATTGCTGAGACGGATGGTGGATGCCGGTTGCGAGTACGCGTTTATGGAGGTGAGTTCGCACGCGATTGCGCAAGAACGAATAGCGGGTCTGGATTTTGATGGGGCGCTATTTACCAACCTGACGAGGGATCATATCGACTACCATAAGACTTTTGACAACTACCGGGACACAAAGAAACGGTTGTTTGACGGACTGAAGAAGAGCGCTTTTGCGGTGACGAACAAAGACGACAAGAACGGGTTGGTGATGACGCAAAACTGCAAGGCGGAGGTGAAGACCTACTCCACCCGCTCGCTGGCGGACTATAAGGCACAGATTTTGGAGGAAGGATTTGAGGGGATGATGCTGAGTATCAACGGGAAAGAGGTTTTTGTGCCGCTGGTGGGACGATTCAACGTCAGCAACCTGCTGTGTATCTACGGCGCGGCGTTGTGTCTGGGATTTGAGGAGCTGGAGGTGCTGCGTGTGCTGAGTACGTTGAAGCCGGTTAACGGTCGTTTTGAGACGATCAGAAGCCCGAAAGGCTGGACGGCGATTGTCGATTATGCGCACACGCCGGACGCGGTAGATAATGTGATAAGTACCATAAGGGAAATCATAGATGGTCAAAAGTCGAAAGTCGAAAGTCGAAAGCCAAGATTGATCACCGTGATTGGTTGCGGCGGAAACCGTGACAAGGGCAAACGACCGATGATGGCGCAGATTGCGAAGAAGGGCAGCGAGCAGTTGATCTTGACGAGCGATAACCCGCGTGACGAAGAGCCGGCAGCTATCTTGAATGACATGAAAGCCGGTCTGACGGAAGAAGAGTTGAGGAGTACGTTGGTCATCGAGGACCGCGAGGCGGCTATCCAGACGGCTTGTACGTTGGCGCAGAAAGGCGATGTGATTCTGGTCGCCGGCAAGGGTCATGAGGACTACCAGATTATCAAGGGAGTCAAGCACCATTTTGACGACCACGAGGTAGTTCGCAAATTTATTTAATACGAAATATCGAAATATCGATTTATCGAAATATCGAAATATATGTTATATTCATTCTTTACCCATTTTAGCGATGTGTTAGGTGCGCGGTTGTTCACCTATATCTCGTTCAGAGCTATTTTAGCGGGGGTCATCGGACTGCTCGTTAGTATCTGGTTTGGCGACCGGTTTATCAATTTTATGAAGCGCCATCACATCTCTGAGACGCAGCGGGACGAGAAGACCGATCCGTTCAATGTAGCGAAAAAAGGTGTGCCGACGATGGGTGGTCTGATTGTCATTGCGGCGATTCTGATTCCGTGTCTGCTATTAGGTAAACTGACAAACGTATATATGATTCTGATGCTCGTCACGACCCTGTTGATGGGGGCTCTGGGCTTTGCGGACGACTATATCAAGACGTTCAAGAAGAACAAAGACGGCCTGAACGGATGGGTAAAGATTGCAGGGCAAGTGAGCTTGGGTCTGATTGTGGGTCTGACGCTGCGTTTCTGTCCGGCGGTGAGCATGAATGAGGTGGTGACGAGTCATATTGAGAACAATGTGGTGGTCGTTGAGAAGACGCCGGAGAAGAAATCCACGCAAACGACTATTCCTTTTGTGAAGCACCATAACTTCAATTATGCGGATTTGTTCAGCTGGACCGGCGAGAACAATAAGTACCGATTCGGATGGATTTTCTTTGTCTTCTTGACAGTTTTTGTAGTAGCGGCAGTTAGCAACGGCGCGAACCTGAATGACGGCATGGACGGCATGTGTGCCGGCAACTCGGCGATTATCGGCGTGGCGTTGCTGATTTTAGCGTACACGAGCGGTAGTGTCGTTTGGGCGGAGTATTTCGATGTGATGTACATCCCGGGCAGCGAAGAGTTGGTGGTGTTTATGGCGGCTTTTGTGGGCGCGTTAGTGGGTTATCTGTGGTTTAACGGTTTCCCGGCGCAAGTGTTCATGGGCGATACAGGAAGTCTGACAGTCGGCGGAATTATCGGCGTTTGCGCGATGGTGATCCATAAGGAACTGATGGTGCCGGTATTATGCGGAATATTTTTGATGGAGAGCGTGAGTGTGATTCTGCAGACGCAGGTGTATAAGTACTATAAGAAACGCGGACAACATGTGCGAATATGGAAGCGGACGCCGTTCCATGACCATTTCCGGACGAGTGTGGAGCAGGTGCTGAAGAATGATCCGACGTGCTCGATTGTGTTTAAGGGCAGCAAGAATCTGCACCACGAGACGAAGATTGTGCTGCGTTTTTGCATCGTGACGCTGATATTGGCGGCGATCACCATATTGACGTTGAAGATAAGATAGGGTAAAAACCCCACCCTGACCCTCCCCACAAGGGAGGGGAAAGGGCTGCAGCAACACAAAAGATGGAAAAGATACCACAATATATTACTGCAAGAACAGCATCCTATCAACAATTGAAGGAGAATGCCAGAAGGATGCGAAATAATCCAACTGAATCAGAGGCGGTACTATGGAAATTCATACGGGACAAACAACTTGGGTATCGGTTTCGAAGACAGCAAATCATTGAGGATTATATTGTAGATTTCATATGTCTTGAAAAGAAACTAATCATTGAGGTTGATGGAAAGTACCATAGTGATGGTGAACAGCGGGAGTTCGATGCAATGCGGCAGAATAAGTTACTATCAGAAGGCTATCGAATAATCCGTTTTACCAACGAGGAGGTATCTACCCATATAGAACAAACTGTTGAATGTATAAAAAAATATCTGATATGAGCAAAAGTGATCAGTCCTCTCTCCCTTGTGGGGAGAGTCGGAGAGGGGTTCGACGAATCGTAGTGTTGGGAGCCGGAGAGAGTGGTAGCGGGGCTGCCATTCTGGCAAAGGAGAAGGGTTTTGATGTGTTTGTAAGCGACTGCGGGACGATTAGCGAACCGTACCGCGCGTTGCTGGACCAGAACGGGGTGCCATGGGAAGACGGCAAGCACAGTGAGGAGTTGATTCTGAACGCCGACGAGGTGGTTAAATCGCCGGGTATACCTCTGACGGCTCCGCTGATTCTGAAGCTGCAGGCGCAGGGTACGCCGATCATCAGCGAGATTGAGTTTGCGTCGAGATATACGAATGCGAAGATGATCTGTATCACCGGTTCAAACGGCAAGACGACGACTACTTCGTTGATCTTCTATATCTTGAAGCAGGCAGGTCTGAATGTGGGTCTGGCAGGCAATATCGGTAACTCGTTGGCGTTGCAGGTGGCGCATGAGAACCACGACTACTACGTGATTGAGTTGAGTTCGTTCCAGCTGGACAACATGTACGACTTCAAGGCAGATGTAGCTATTTTGCTGAATATCACGCCGGATCACCTGGACCGGTACGACTATAAGTTCCAGAACTACGTGGATGCGAAGTTCCGTATCACGAGAAATCAGACGAAGGAGGATAGTTTCATTTATTGGGCAGAGGATCCGGTTATTGATCGGGAAATGAAGAAGATTCAGCTAGGTGCGACGCTTTATCCGTACGGACTCAGTGTCCCGAATCCGCTGCCGGTGAGCGAAGAGGAGTTGGCGCTGAAGGGAAGGCATAATGTGCTGAACTCGATGGCAGCAACCATTGCGGCGAATGTAGTGGGAATCAAGAAAGAGGTCATCCGCGAGAGTCTGAAGACTTTTCAAGGGGTTGAGCACCGGCTGCAATACGTAGCGACCGTTCGCGGCGTGAGGTGGATCAACGACTCGAAGGCGACGAATGTGAACAGTTGTTGGTACGCGCTGGAGAGTATGACTACGCCGACCGTGCTGATTTTAGGCGGAAAGGACAAAGGCAACGACTATAGCGAGATTGACGAGTTGGTGAAGGAGAAATGTCATACTTTGGTGTTCATGGGGCTGCATAATGAGAAGTTACATGAGCATTTTAGCCAATTAGTCGAAAGTCAAAAGTCGAAAGTCGAAAGACCCATTCAAATCATTGATACCAACAACCTGCATGACGCTGTGCAAGCAGCTTATCACGCAGCGCATGAAGGCGATACTGTGTTGCTGAGTCCGTGTTGCGCAAGTTTCGACCTCTTTAAGAGTTATGAGGACCGCGGCGAGCAGTTTATGGAGGCGGTTCGGAAGCTTTAATGGTGCTAAATAAAGAAAAAAGGCAATAAAATTTGCATATATGCAAAAATTGTAGTAATTTTGCACGCAAAATTGTACAGATATGAAAACTATGATGAAAAAAAGTGTGTTTTTCGCACTGATAGTTGTTGTGGCGGTGGGTCTGAGCAGTTGCACGAAAGTGGTCAATGAGCCTTGTCAGTTTAACAAGGTGAACGTGGATTTTCGCGTACCGCAGAATGCGTGGGCTTTTGACGAGACGAACGGCTGGTTCTGTTACTACTACGAGACGAACAAAATCACCGCGTACATCTATGACTACGGATCCTGGACGATGAGCCACGAATACAACCCCGGCACTAAAGACGCTTTCTTGATCCAGTTGCCTGAGTTCCGGTTCCTGCAGGACGAAGGAACGGGCGATTTCTACACACAGCGTACAGATTACGAGGTGGGTGTGGGTTATGTGATGGTCTATGTGACTAACTCAGACTACGCGTATGAGCCGGGTTGGAAGCCGGATGAGATGTATTTCCACATGCAGATCACGTATTAAAGACCGCAGCGAAGCTGCTAAAAGAAGAAAGACCGCTTCGCTAAAAGAATAAAGACTAATATAGTTAGGAAGATATACATAGCAGGTCCCTGCTCGGCGGAGAGCCGCGCGCAGGTGCTTGAGACCGCAGAGGCTTTATCGCGCATTGATGCGCGATGGCCTTTTATTTTTCGCGCGGGCGTATGGAAGCCGCGCACGAGCCCGCACACGTTTCAGGGTGTGGGAGAAGAAGGGCTGGAGTGGCTCAAGGAAGTTAAGGAACGTTATGGGATGGAGATTGCTACGGAGGTGGCGACGCCTGAACATGTTGAGGCGGCCTTGAAAGCGGAAGTGGATTATTTGTGGATAGGCGCCCGATCGTCTGCCAATCCCATAGTTGTGCAAGAGCTTGCAACAGCGATAGGAGACCGGCTACGCCTTACAGAACACAGACCTGCTTCGCCTGACAGGACACCGGCCAAGACGATATTAAAAGGTATTCTGATTAAGAATCCGGTGAATAACGATGCGGGATTGTGGATTGGGAATATCGAGCGGTTGGAGAAGACGGGTGTACCGGTGATTGCGGTTCATCGGGGTTGCGGTCATCAGCCGTGTTGGGCGATGGCACACGCGGTACGGTTGGCACGACCGGATATACCGATGTTGCTGGATCCGAGTCACATGAGCGGTGATGCAAAGAAAGTGCCGGAGCTGATGAAGAAGATTGAGGAGTTGGGTTTGGATGGTGCGATGGTAGAAGTTCATTGCCGACCGGAGGAAGCTTTATCTGACGCCAAGCAGCAGATCGAGCCAAGAACCTTTGCGGAGCTAATACCCTTCGGAGTAACTCGCCCCCTGCTCGACGAGTTTTGGCGTACCCCTTCGCAAAAACACGCCTCCGAGAGGGTATCATCTCCGAATGAAGAAAACAGAATAGAAGGGGAGAAAGAATTGAATTGGCTCCGTGCGGAGATAGATGAGTTAGATGAGCGATTATGGGATACTATCGCGGCACGAATGGACGTCAGCCGGCGAATCGGGAAATGGAAGAAAGCGCATGACGTAGCCCCGCTGCAACCCAAACGGTTCCAACAGTTGAGCGAACAAGTAGCGCATTTTGCAAAGGAGAATGGGTTGTCTGCCGATTTTGCGCAAGAGGTATTAAAATTGATACACGAAGAGAGCTTGAGACTGCAGTAAGCCGAGAGCTAAGAGATAAGAGATAATAGTTCAGAATGAAGAAATTAAGGTACATATTTTTATTCTTGTGCTTTGCCGGGATGGTAATGGCACAGGAAGTGACGAGTATATCGGGAACGGTAGTCGATGGCGATACCGGTGAGACGCTGCCGTTTGTACAGATATACTTCTTGAAGTCGACCACCAACAAAGGTATGATTCCTTCGGAGGTGGGTACAACGAGCGATATAGACGGCAATTTCACGATTAGCAACAGCGCAGGTTATAACACGCTGAATTTTCAGATGTTAGGCTACAAGACGGAGATGATGACTCTGCGTAAGGGTCAGAACCGCAAGAACGTGAAGGTGAAGCTGACACCTGACGTATATGGATTGCAAGATATCGTGGTGACGCCGAAGAACCGTAAGCGTGAATACAGACGAAAGGGCAATCCGGCCGTGGAGCTGATCAAGAACGTCATCGCCCACAAAGACTCTTTCAACGTACGTACCGTGGACCAGTACACGGCGCAGACCTACAGCCGTATGTCGTTTGCGCTGGATAATATCCAGGTGAACTGGGAGAAGCCGTTCTGGAAGAACTTCTCGTTCGTGCAGAAATACATCGACACAACGGGTGTCTATCCGAATGTGACGGTTTCTATTCGCGAGCACATCAACGAAGAGTATTATCAACGCAAACCGCACCGAGAGAAGAAGATCCTGCAGAAGAAGCGAATCTTCGGTGTGGAGGATATTATCTCGTCGGGCAGTTTCCAAGAGAATATAAATGCAATTTTCAAGGACGTAGATATCAACGACAACAGCATGAATCTGCTGTTCAACCGGTTCGTATCTCCGCTCTCCTCTACCCTGGCCGTGACCTTCTACCAGTATTATATTATGGATACAATCATGGTGGACGGCTATCCTTGTATTGACCTTGCTTTCGTGCCGGTTAACTCAGAGAGTTACGGTTTTACGGGTCACCTCTACATCGTCAACGACAGCACTTTCCGCTTGAAGAAATACGCTATTAACGTTCCTCCGGAGATCAACCTGAACTTCGTGAGTAACTATTCTGTGGAACATAGTTACAAGCAGTTGGAGAACGGTTTATGGGCACCTGACCGCACGACAACTTATGCGAAATTCTATATCTTCAACAATAAACGCGGCATGTTGGCGCGTCAGACAAAGATCTACACGGGTTGGGATCTTGAGACGCCGATACCCAAGGAGACTTTCAGCAGTATGACGGCCGATGAGGTGGAGACGAATGACTCTACGGCAGTTCGTCTCGATGCCGATGCATGGGAGACGCTTCGTCCTGAACCGCTAACACCCTATGAGAATTCCGTAGTGGACCTTGTGCATGAGTTCACCTCCACTCCGATCTTCAACAGTCTGGCGCTGTTTGTGAACTCGGTGACCACGGAGTTTATCCCGACCAAGCCTTCGTCCGTGATGTACGACAGCAAGTTCGATATCGGACCGATCTATAACTTCATCAGTTGGAACATGTTAGAGGGTGTTCGTTTGCGTTTCGGCGGCGTAAGTACAGCTAAACTGCACGATCAGTTCTTCTTCCGCGGCTATGCAGCCTTCGGAACGAAAGACCTGCGTCCCAAATACAACGCGACGATCGTCTATACCTTCGACAAGCATAAGAACCAGCCCTATGACGGTTTGCGCCATCATATCCAGTTCTCCGCGCAGTATGACGTAGAGGAGCCGGGTCAGTTAACCGATGTCATTCGTCGCGACCACATTTTGATGTCCATCCCGACGAGTACACCGACGATGCCTTTTGCGCAGTACGTCTTCCATGCCAAAGTGGATTATATGAAGGAATGGCGGAATAAATTCTCCATCAAGACCGGATTCGACTTCACCAACAACGAGGCGGCCGGTTCGCTACGCTATGAGCGTATGAACTGGACGATGAACCCGATGGACTCGACATGGAGTCACTCGATGACCAATATCGGTTCGTATCGCAACTACGAGGGTTATGTCGAATTCCAATATTCGCCGGGCAGCCGCGTCTATATCGACCGTATGGGTGTACCAAGTCCTTTTGCTCTGGAGAAAGATGCGCCGACGCTTAAGTTGACGCACTACGTGGGTTACCTGGACGATCGTCATAACGGCGGCGACGGATTTATCTACAATCGTACGGAGTTCCTCTTTGACAAGCGCTTCTGGTTCTCTGCCTTCGGTCACTTGGATTTGCGTGTTCAGACGGGTATGATATGGCAGAAGACGCCGTTCACCCACCTCTATATCCCGCAGAGCAGTACGAGTATCTTCCTCGCCAACCGCGCCTTCAACCAGATGAAGCCGATGGAGTTTATGATGGACGAGTACGTATCGCTGTTCGCTACATACTACTTCAAGGGCTGGATTATGAACCGTATTCCGGGTATCAACAAACTGAAGTTGCGCGGCGTAGTGAGTATCGCAGGAATATACGGCGGTCTGACGAAGAAGAACAACCCGTATCTGGAGACCGGCAACGGCTTGTACGACTTCCCGCATACCCCATGGGCGGACGGAGATATCAAGAATGCGTTTGACAATGACGGTTATATCAAAGACGGTTACCGTACGTCATCGCCTATCGGCAAGTTGCCGTACATTGAGATCACGGCGGGTTTTGAGAATATCTTGAAGTTCATTCGTATCGACTACATACGTCGTATCACGTATAACGACTATGAGTTGCCTTATATGATTCAGAAGATGGCCCCGGATCCCAACAACCCTATACAATACGTGCCGCAATTCAATGAGGACGGCAGTCCTATGATGATTCACGGAAGACGTAAGATAGGTGCGTGGGGACGAAACGGCGTTAAAATAACTTTTAGATTCTCGTTGTAGTATGAAAAAAATTGGATGTATAATGATCGTCCTATGTGCGCTGGTAAGCGTACAGGCCCAGACGCGTGATTTGCAGCTACAGCAGAAGTTGGACGAAGTAAAAGCGCAGTTTGTCGAGTTCGACACCGAGCATATGATAGACTCGTTGGACCAGGAGAAACTGCCTAAGTTGGTATCAGGCGGTGTCTTGGCGGGTGTGAACATGAGTAATTTCATCATCACCAGAAACCATAAGCCGATGAGTTCGTACATGCGCGTGGGAGGTGAGTTAGGAGGATTCTTGGACTTCAGTGTTTCGAAGCATTTTGCAGTACAGCCGCAGGTAATCTTCACCGCACACCAAAACTACTTCGCTGCGACCGACACGGCGAACCATCTTTGGTCCTTCGGTGTGGATATTCCCATTTATTTCTTGGGCCGTTTCGGCAGCTTAGAGAAAGGCTATATCCAGTTCGGAGGAGGTATCTTCACTCATTTTACCTTCGCATCGAATATCAAGGATAAGTTCCATAACCTCGATGAGACACAACCCTCTTCGGCTCCTTTCCGCGCACCGATGGAGGACAACTACGATTACAGCCGCTTGTATCAATTGCATAACAACCATTTCGGTGTATGCATCACGGTCGGTTACGAGTTTAAATTCGGCATGCAGATTAACGCGCAGTACAAGATCAGTCTATCGGACATTGCCGGATTCTATAGCGAGAAAAAAGGGTCACCGGAAGCCGATGCCCTTATCTATCCTCAGTCAGCGAGCCTGACACTCGGCTATCGCTGGAAATAATTATTGCGAATCAATTTATCGGATAACGGGAAAGCGTCGTACTCATGTATGGCGCGTTCTGCTTTGTCGTCCATCAGGTTGATACCAAAGCCGTGCCAACGATATTTCTCTACCCCTAAGAGCGACTGATAGGTCGGATAGATATCCATCTGATAGCAATCCTCGGTGTAACGCGGATTACCGGAGATCTTCGGCGAATAGATAATGAGCGGCAGGCAGTCGTCGGTAGGCGTCAAGTCCGCTATCCATTCCATGCCTGCATCTTTCTTCTTGCGTGTCCATATATTAGCGAACTGCTGCATCTGTTGACGCTTCTCGTAGTGCAAGATACGGTGATCGCCCGTGAAGACGATAGTATAGTTCTGCAGGTTCGGGTCCGACTCTATCTTACGAATGAAATAGCCCAGCCCCTCATCGAGCGAATTGAATCCGCGGATGAAATTATACATCACCCAGGGCATCGACTTCGGCAACTCGAGATGACTATATTTCTCATTCACAAACGGAGCATGCGTGGATTGCGTGATACACTGGATATAACGGTAGCCGTCGTCCACCAGGCTGTCGAGTTTCTGGAAAAGGACGGTATCGATATCGCTGTAGCAGATTGTCGAGTCATAGCCGTATGCAGGCGACATAGCCGTCTGATTCCACACACACGTATCGTGCGGCAGCAGACATATTGCACTATCGGGCGCCAACTTCATGATAGCCGGGAAAGTATTACGGGGATAATGCAGACACGTAGCACCGGCATTAATGGGCAACAGACCGGTGTTCACCAACATCTGGCCGTCCGCAGAGGGCGCACCTACGATCTGGGTATGAATACGGTTGGCGTAAAAGACGTGGTCATTTTGCGTCAAGCGATACAGATTCGGCATGATCTGAGGCGTGAGCACCCAGTTTTCCAAACTCTCTAACAGTACGATGATCAGCGGTCCGTTCAGCGTAGCGCTGTCCTCGCCGTTATCCAACTTCGCCATCATCGCCAAGTCTTTCTCCGCTAACAGACGGTCGGGTTGGATATCATTCACCATCAGGTAATAGTCCGTCGTGATATAGAACGGCGAATAGAGCACGCTGGTATTGGCAACAGCCGTAGGGAAATCCGTGCCATAGACGGGTTCACGACGCTCACGAATAAACGGCGCCGCTTTGTATTTCACCTCCTCCTGCTGTTTCTTGCGGTCATTGACATACAGTCCTTCTGCTCCGTAACGAAGCCCTATAGCCACCACGATCACACCTATCCACGCCCACCAGTAACGTTTGCTCGTGGTCGTGAAGAAATAGATGAAGGCAAAAAGGAAGGTCATGAAATAGAAGAGCAAGTCAATCTTCCACTCCACATAGATGAGCACCGACCAGAAATAGCCATGCAGGTTGCCGGACATATTAAATGCCTCGGCATCGAGCAGGATATGATTGTTTCGCATGTAGATAAGGTTCGCCACGAACCAGGTATCTACTACCAGCGACAGCACTAACAACCATCGTTTATCGCGAATGATAAAGGTCAACGAAGCGAAGAGCAGCGAAGCGGCGAACTTACTGAGCAGCATCGCAAAGCGGTTCAGCGCAGAAGGGTTCAACTCCAGTTCACGAAAGGCAAAATGATCGAAGAGCAAAGTCTGCAAGAAGAACAGCAGGGCAAACAAAGCAAACACCAACCAACTGGCGCGGTGACCCTCCGCCAACCATTTCTTGCAGTTCTTACGCCATTCTTGGCATTTTTTACGCCACTCTTTCATATGCTTATACTTTTGCGATACAGAAACAACCGGCTATAATCAGGAATACTCCGAGCCACTGCATGAAACCCACCTGCTCATGGAAGATCAGCCAGCCGGATAACATACCAAAGATGAAACCCAGACTCGTCAGCGGATAGACCTGCGAGAGCGGATATTTATGCAACATCCAGAGCCAGAAGAGGTTCGCTCCGATCATCAGCGTCACCGCCAGCATCAGCCATCCGTTAAGAATGACATTATGCCATATAAACGACCAGCTCCACTCCCAGTGCATGCCCTCCATCGCCAGTTTAAGCGCTACTTGACTGAAGGCGAGCATCGCCGTCTGCAGCAGCATCAAAAGAACCATGGTAATCATAAGCGAAGATATTTATGGCACGATGATGCCGTGCTTAAGTTTATAACTCTCTTGGATATCGCGATATCGCAAAATCACCTCATCAATGACATTCTCCCAAGAACGAGAGATCGTCGTCGAGGCCTTATCACCCACTTTCTGCAAGGTCTTCGGGTGTTCGAGCAGATACGTGATCTTATCGGCATAGGCTTGCAGGTCATTCGGGGTCAAGAATCCGTTCACATCGGGTTGGATCACTTCAGCGGCCGTAGCCTCCTGCAGCATCAGCGCCGGCGTATGCATGGCAGCCGCCTCACGAACCACCAACGGCGCGTTGTCGTACAACGAAGGGAAGAGGAAGAGGTCCGCCGCCGCATCAATCTTTTTCAGACGCACGCGGTCGTGGATATTACCGAGCATCGTCACGCGGTCCTGCAGACCTAACTGACCTATCTTATGACGAATCTCGCGCACGGCATAGCCCGTACCTACCATGAAGAGGTGGAAAGGTTTATCTTTGATCAGCGCCAGCGCATCAAGGATGAATCCGATATTCTTCTCCCAGATATGTTGGCCCACAAAGAGCAGCATCATGTCCTCGGGCGCCATACCTAATTCTCCGCGCATCTCCGCTCGCATGGCATCAATCTGCGGACTCGGCGTATAGAAGTCATTTCCATTCTCCACCACTTCTACATGACCGGCATACCCGTACTCACGCAGCGTCGGCTCGACGGCTGCCTGAGGGATCCAGACCTCATCGGCTTTGTTGAAGAAACGGATGATCATCCGAACCATCGCATCCACGATGCGCTTGCTATGCACGTTATGCTCGAAGTCCTGACGATATTTGGAATGGAACGTAGCCACCAGAGGTATCTGCTGCTTCTGCGCCGCGTCATACGCCAGGTAACCCGTGACAAACGGACAATGGGCATGCACTAACTCAAACTGCATCTTACGGAAATTATGCAAGAACGCCGGCGAGGCATACGGCAGTCCGTAGCGATACGGATAACGGAACGGAATAGGAACAGACGGCACAAAATTGATGGGATACGGCGCCGCCTTGATGACCTCTTTCATCTTCGGTGCGTAATCCGTGATGACACGTACTTCGTGCCCTTTCGCATGCAACCAATAGGCGTAGTTCTGCGCCGTTAAGGCCACGCCATCCAGAACAGGCGGAAAGTTATCATTGAATATTCCAAACATGTGCGTTGACGATTTTGCGCCGCAAAATTACAAAAAAAATCCCACATACGCAAATATATGTGGGATTTTTTTTCAATTCGGAGCTTTAAAGACCCTTTTTAAGATGTTTAAGCCGATAGGACTCCTGAATATCACGATAGCGCGGGAGTATGGAGAGCAGCCGCTTCCCGAACGACGAGAGGCGCATAAGAAAATTATCATTAAATATTCCGTACATTGTTCATTACAATTTGACGGTAAAGCACCGCCCCGTTACAGGGCGATGATCTTACCGTATCTCAGTCTCTTGGCGGTATCGCCCTTGAGCATCTGGATAAAGTTCTTTTCTCCATAAAGGATGGTATAGAAGTACACTTTTCCTAACTCAATGTTCACTATCAAACCATGCTCGGTTCCGACGATGTTATTGAGGCGTTCGTATCCATCTTCACCTATTCCTAATTCGACATCGTTCGGATCCGCTGTTGGTACCTGCTCGTAGAAGAGGAGTCTTCCCGCACCATCAAAGAGGGCGAAGTGTACATCTCGGCGGAGGGTTCCCACAAATAGCTGGGCTGCTCCCGGTACACGTTTGACAATCACGTCGCTTGCAGTAGCTACTGCCGATTCGTCGATCGTAGAGATTGCGAAATGGATGTAGTATCGTTTCTCCGTCTGGTCATCTGCAGTACAGATGATGAGACAGGTATCTCCAGCCGAAGCCGGACGAATATCTACTACCGCGTTCAAGGAACGAGCGATAGCATCCACATTCGGAGTTGTCGTAGCGCCCGCGCGCAGATAATAGGTATAGAACGTCACTTCGGGGTCGAATCCGCTGATGGTATCTGTACTACCCTCATCCTCCAGCAAGATCGCGCTCAAGAAGCAGTCGTTATCTTTCGCGATAGATTGCGTGATGGTATAGGTATTCTCGGTACCATCTTGTGCCACAACGGTAATGAAGATCTTTCCGTTCCCATCAGCGGTGACAGTAGCTGTAGCCAGCGGGTCACTCAGGATCGCCTGTACATCCTCTGCCGTGAAATAATCCGCTTCGGAAGAGCCATACGGGTGTGCATAGTTGTACTCCGTGTTAGACGCCGTGAAGCCTTCTAACTCCGTACCCTTCACAAGGATGGAGGTAAGGTTTGCATCGGAGGGTTTAATAAAGTGGAAGGTGATCTCGTATTGACCTTCATCTTCTCCATTCGGGGCAATGACGGTCACACTCATGCGTACGTTCGCATCGTCCAGCTCATGATTAGTGATCTGAGTAACCTGCAGCGGGTCATAGAGTACGGTCTCGATATTCGGCAGCTGATCTACGAGTGCCTTACCGGACTCGTAGGGCACATTCACCGTATATCTCCGCTCTTCGGGGATGAAGGGGAACTGATAAGAAGGCAGGGTATCTCCCGCTTGGTTAATCAAGATGATACGTTGGAGCGTGGTGATAGAAGACATGACGCGCTCGAAGATCAGGCTGTAGGAAGCGGTAGTGATACCATCCTCCGCCGTTACGAGAACCGAAACAGTATCTTCGTTGATGCTAATCTCAACCACCTGCATCTCCTCTTTCTTGATTACCGTCACCACCGGAACGGCTGCGTTCACATCGATCTCCTGCTTGTAGTTATACTGCTCAGAGATGAAATTCGAGAGCGGTTTGCCACCGACATTAATCATGTTCAGGGTTGCCTCATCGGATTTCTGAACAGGATAATGGATCGTGTAGGTACGCGTAGCACCGGAAGCGGCCGTCACGGTGACAAGCGATTTATAACCGAGGGTCTTGCCGGTCAGGGTCTCCTCCATTTGCTGCGACACAAAGACGGATTGGTAGTCGTCACCGGTGATATATTCCACTACCGGCAAACGTCCGTTCAATTCAGATGCCTCAGAAGCCGTCAACTCGAATGAATATTCGTTGTTCTTTCCTTCGAAGTTCTCAATCCTACGTTGCTGCACGAAGATCATCTGGAGAGTATCGACATTCGATTTCTCGATTGTATAGGAAACCGTGTAGGTGCGGGTATGCATGCTCTCGGAAGTCACGTTGATCTGACGGATGAGCGAGTTGGCAGTACTATCCAGCCGGCTCATCGTGATTGTCTGCCATTCGTCTCCGTTCTCCCATGACAAATCCGGGAAGGCGGCTGTACCAACCGGCAAGGAGATTGCATAGTAGATAGAATCTGCACGGTAGTTCTTCAAGGAGTCACCGTCTTGATAGATCATCGATAGCGTATCTACGTCCGATTGGGTAAATTGGAAGGCAACGACATAAGTAGCCGTATAAGTCTGGTCTTGCGCCAGAACCTTGATGGTAGCCTGACGTTTATCCTGATCAATCACCGGCGTCAGAATCGTCTGCCCCACCTCCGCTTTCTGGCCATCTACCTCCGGCAGCGTATGAACGCCTACTGCCAGATTCACGTGGTAGAAATACGTGCCGGGTTCGAATTTCTGGAGCGAATCGCCGTTGATATAAATCATACTCAGATCCGCATTTTTAGAGAGCGGTCTAAGGAAATGGAGGACATACCGGTTATGGGTTTTTTCATCCACCGCCGTAACATCCAGGATGACAGAATCTTGCTTATGGAAGATTTCTACTTTTTGTCCGTCCATCTTGAGTTGTGCACTAACCTCCGGCAAAGTCTCACGATCATAGGGCAAATTAATGGTGTAATTATTGTTACCCGAATCGAAGGTGAGGTTTGCATTGAGCGCCCGCTCAAAGTTCTCGAAGTTCTCGCCGTCCAAGGTGATATTCGCCAATTTTGCATCATTCGATTGATTCTCAAAATAGATCATCACTTCATAATTAGAGGTATCAGCACCACCGTTCTCCGCCTCTACATGGATTGTATAACGGATCTGGCTAATTATCGTATCCGTTCCATGTATCGTCTTGTGGATGGTATCCAAACGCGAAGGCGAGGTTACTGTCTGGAAACGATCGTCTGAAGTGTAGTCCACCTCATACTTATCGGATTTCAGCGAAACGGAGTAGAAATGACGTCCGGGTTCGAAATAATCCAAGGCTTCTCCATTGACGGTTATACCTGTCAGATCGGAGCAATGGCTCTTCTCGGTATTTACCGTCAGGTTGTACATCTTAGTGGCAAATCCATCTTCGCTATGAACAGTAAAGGTAGTCGGGGTACCATTCAGTTGGCCGGGTTCCACCTCAATTGTCTGTCCCTCATGACCTGCTATATAGGTGATAGACGGCATCTTGGGATTCTCACGTTTGACAGCCTCCACCGGCAGGGTTACCGTATAATCCGATTCCAATGAATCAAAGTCCGCAATCAACGTAGTATCGAGCATCAGGCCTGCCAAATACGGACTACTGCTCTTCGGACGAGCCACCTTGATTGTGTAGATTCGTTTGGCAACCTTATTGGCAGCCGTCACAACGGTCGTATAGGTAATAACACCATCTACATTCTCGAAGGTAGTAACCAGCGTCTGACCATCTTTACCGATCGGCTCCACAAGGTGGGTCGTATCCGGAGTGATATCATACTCATATTTGGATACATCAAATTCCTCGTAATCATGCCCATCAAGTTTGATATTCGCCAAGTCCGTGTTATCCGACAAGGAATAGGTCCAGGTGTAAGTCGTATTTCCGGTAGAGCCTTCAACCGCCCATTGCATCTTCCCCGGATCTTGCACGAATACAACCGAATCAGAAGCTACTGCACGGGTGAAGGCTACGTAAGTATCCGGTTTGTCCGCCTCCTCTGTCAGATCTGCGCCACCTATACCGGAATACACATTAGTGCCCAGATAGAACTCGCTGAGTACACCTGTACTCGGAACCACAGGAGGTTGCGCCGTAATGGTATAAGTACCCACTGCGCCGTTCTCCGCCGTTACTGTGATCACGCCGTTGATGAGGGAAACGGATTGGAGATCCGATTTCTTCTCAAAAGTGATAAGTGGTAATTGCTCAGCAGAAACGGTATATTCATGCGTCTCAGCGTTGTAGGTAACACCTTCCGCTTTTATGTCAGTAAGCGTAGTATCATCGCTGAGGTCGGTGATGAACTTGACGGTATAGACCGTAGGTTCACCCTTCTCAGGCGTGACGGTGATTATCATCGTGGAATCAGCCTCGTTAAAGACGGATGTAACCGTTTGTAGCGACGAAGCCGGTACCGGAATCAAGTCATGTAAGTGATGACGAGCCGCCGGTACATGAATGGTGTACGAGGTTGTAGCCGGATCAAATCCCGTGATCGGGAGGCTATCTTTGTAAAGACTTGCCAGCTGATTGCGGGTATCCAGCGGACGTTTGACCTCAAGGCTATAACCATCCGTATAGGTACCATCCTCCGCGAAGTTACGGATAGTAGCACGACGAACACTATAATCTCCCTCTTTGACTGGAGCTGCCCAAGTAAGCAATTGCGCCTGATCAGATACTTCTCCGTTAAACTCATAGGATGGCAGATTAACATCTTCCGGATCTGTCAGCGTAGCCGTAAACACCTTGCCAGACAGCGGGGCGTTCAGACCATTAACTGTAGCGGTTTTAGGTGTGGAATTATAGGACAATCTAAACCAATCTACATATAATTTGGCACCAGAGCTTGCACCTTCACTTTTATTGGTAGCATCGACCGCAATATTCATTCCAACTATCGGTTTACCATCTAAGGTAAGGGTCTGTGTTTTAGTCTTGTAGCTTGAGCTGGTTGAGTTATCGGTAAAGTCAAAACTATACTCTGTGTTATTGGCATCTTTAAATCGGTAAGCAAAGAAAGCTCCATTATCCGCATGTGATTGATGTTTATAATTCACCGTAATCTCATCCGGTGTATTCATAAAATCAATATAGTCGTAGAATTCATAATGGGTCTTATTCGCGACTGCCATAGTACCGGATAATTTTCCTAATGTAATAATAGCAGGCAAAGCACCTCCGGCAGCAGACCAATAAGTAGTCTCCAAACCGACTACGGAAGAAGACGTCTTCACCACTTCTGAACCAGTTTTGGCACAACTCATTACGCACACTTCCTTGAAGAAATCGGCAGGAACTTGCCAGCCTGTCGGTTTTGCTCCATTATTATATACAGCCGTTCCCCACTGCGTGAAATCGCTATTCGGAATAATGTCATTCACATAATGGAAGAAAATAGTATATTTGTTCACAAAACCATCTTTTGAAACGGTACATTCCCATTTATACATGGATGACTCCGGTTCTGTTTCCACACCGCTGTTCTTGGTGGCAGAAACCTTCGGATAAGCTTTCGTCGATCTGTTGACAATATACGTATAGCGATTCGGATCAAAGCCCGGCACATCCACTCCGTCCACTTTGATACTATTGAGCACAGCAGGATTTTGGGTAGCAAGGGACGGAATAATATGATAAACCTCATCGGCTATAGAGTCGTTGTTGGCTTTGACGGTAATAATCGTCGGATGATTCACTCCACCCGGTTGGATGAATACAGTCTGCTCTTCGTAGGATTTCTCATATTCGATGGTAAGTGAACGGGAACCGAACGGCATTTCCACATTGAAATCGCGTTGGTCTTTGTTCTTCAGACTCAGCTCCTGATCCAACTCCTTGATACGAATCATAGAGAGGATATTTCTGGTCTTCAGGACTTCGCGTTTGAAGAGAATATTATAGGTCAGGGTCTCTCCGTTCTCTGCGGTTACGATCACTTGGGTCGTGTCGCCTATCGGACGAGAGATGAAGTCGATTCGTTGCTCGGGCTCGGCTTTCTCGTAAATCACCTTCGGACAACCGGCAGCTTCGTATGGTAACTCTACCACGTAATCCGTTGTAGTGGGCTTGAACGTAATCTCTACTTCCTTGGAATCCAGCAAGAGGTCGCCTAAGAACGCGTTCGTTGATTTACGAACGGGGAAAGCGATGAAATAATCCTTCGTATCGCCGTTCTGCGCCTGAACGTGAATCTTTGTTTCTCCGTTCGGACGGCTGAAATAGGTCGTGATTGTTTGTTTCGCGTTCCCTCCTATCGGAAAGACATTCGGTACCACTTTTGTCAAATGACCTTCCTCATCTTTCTTATCGAGAGAGTCCACATAGTGAGTAATCGCCGGGTCAAAACCATCGATATTCACGCCGTTGATGAGAATGCTCGCGAGCAAGGCACTATTACTTTGCTCACGGTCGTATGCGAGCGTATAGGTGTTATTTGCTCCACTCTCAGTATAAACAATGACTTGTTGGGTAGAGTCGTTGAGGTTGTAGAAGACAACCGTTTGTCCTTCGCGCGCCTCCGGTACTACCTGAGGCAGTGTATCACCTTCATCTATGGTAAGCGTATAGTTGAAGAGCTCCGGGTCGAAAGTCGGAGTGAGGGTTTTACCCTTGACAGTCAAGCCTTTGAGCGTAGCATTACTGTATTTCTCAATCGTGTAGTTCACGAAATAGTCGGCTGAGGTTCCGTTTTCTGCAAAGACGGTAATCTTCCATTGCCCATCGCCTATTTTTCCAAAGACAGCACTCTGCGTATTCTCATCATTGAGGTCATAGGTGATCTCCGGGTACTTCGAGCCGGGGGCTAAGGACTTGTTGTAGATCATTGTAGTCGGTGCAAAACCCTCAATCAGGGTTCCGTTTGCGTAGATTGCTTTCAGCGCACAATCGCCGGAGTACTCTCGTGTGAAGGAGATGCTATAGGAAGCTTTGTTGCCCAACGAGTCCTGCACGTGCAACCAAGCTACGTCCTTTTTCCAAACCAGACTCACCACCTGGGAGGGGGCTTGCTTAACGGCCGTCACCTCAGGCAGGAAACTCAGGTAGGTAGCTTCGTACGTCATGGAATCAGGACGGAAACCGGGTATTTTCACACCATTAACCAGAATGCTATCCAACAAGCTGGACTCCGGAGCCATTTTGACGAAGCGGATTTCGTAGGTGTTTCCTTCTTCATCACCGGATGACACTTTGATTTTCGCCATTCCGTCTCCATATGGAGCGGTGATGGTTACTTGTTGTCCTTCCTCTTTGTCCACCGTGATCTTCGGGCAGGTCTCTCCCTCAAGTTGATAGACGTAACCTTCGGTAGTCTGGCTGACGAAGCCCGGAAGAGGCTGACCGTCGAGGTAAATCATCTTCAGATAGGCGCTTGCCGAAGTGCGAGTAATAAAGTGGATATAGTAGAACTTTTTCGTCTTGCCGTCCTGTGCGGTTACCGTGATCTTCTGGGTCTTACCTTCCAGCATGCTCAGCACACGCTGTGCGGGCTCCATCTTGTCGAAAGTAACGGTCGGAATCCTATTGTTTCCTATCGGAAGCGAGTCGATATAATGAAGAGTATCTTTATGGAAGCCCGGTATCGGAGTCCGGTCCAGATAGATCATTGCCAGATCCGCTACACTCGAAGTGGCTACGGAGAAATGGATGATATAGGTGTTACTTGCTCCACCCTGCGGGCGCACCGTGATTTTGTAGTCTCCGTTCAGGCCTGTGGTAACAGGACGAGGCACGACGTATTGCAGCGGCGCTGCAGCTTTCGGCGTATAGTTGACAGCCGGTAAAGTAGTCGTTCCTTGCGGGAGACGAACCCAATATTCCGTTACCGCGGGGTCGTAGCTGACCGCTACGCCTTCGCTGTTCTGGAGGCTGTACCCCTCGACGCTGAGGTCTGCAAGCGAGTTATCCGTATAGGGATCCACATAGAAAGCGATCTGATAAACGGTAGTACTTCCGTTTCCGGCGGTGACGGTGATACATGCTTTTCCGTTCACGTTAGTCGGCATGGTGATTGTTATCTGCTGGAATTCATCAGCCGGAACGGCTTCAATCTCCGGCACAGTGGTCGTTCCGACAGGCAGCGTGTCTGCGTAGGAGGTCTTCTCGGGACTGAAATCCGGAATGAGAATGCCTCCAATCTTGATTCCTGCCAAGGTTGAGTTCTCGGATTTCTCGGTACTAAAGACGAGTTTGTACACGCTCACGTCTCCGTTTCCGGCAGTAACCGTGACGCGCACCGTTCCGTCCACTATACCTTCTCCTAAATCCGAAACGGTCACCGTCTGGTAGTCATCGCCCCGTATATAGTTGATTGCAGGGATAGCGGTCGTACCCATCGGCAGGTTGATATAATAGATGAAATTATCGGGTTCGAAGCTGGAGATATAATCGCCTACCTGCAGACTCTTGAGATAGGAATACGAAGACGGCTCGAGTTTGAGGTTCAGCTTGTAGGTATTGGCGATGGTGTTACCCGGCGTTGTTACCGCCAGCTGCACGGCAGTACCATGTATGGCTTCTCCTGTAGGCAGCGAGTTCGGGGTGATCACTACGGTCTGCAAGTTGCCGTACTCGGGTTTCGAGACAGGCTCTATGGCAAGCGACGGCGTGCCAACCGGAAGCGAGACCTTATAGACGTTCTGCGAAGGCGAGAAGCCCGGAACGGAGTTGCCGTTCACCTTGATATCTACGAGCGTGTTATCCGCCAGAGATCCTACGCTGAAGTGCAGCGTGTAGTCCTGTGTATCCGTTCCGTTAGCTGCGGTCACACGAATGGTAGCGGTACTTCCGGTTGATGCAGGTTGGGTATAAGCGATCGTCTGGGCGTCTTCCTGCTTGTCGGCAACGACCTTCGGAACCGTGGTGGTACCGAACGGCAGGGTGATATTATACGCATACTTGGTAGGACTGAATCCGGGCACGGAGATTGTATCGGAGCCTAAGACATACGAGATACCGGCCAACTTCGCGTTGCTACTCTTCGCTTTCTTAAACTGAATCTGGTAGGTTGTAGTCGATTTGCCGTCCTCGGAGCGCACGGTGATCAAGGTCGGTTGGTCAGTGAGGTTACCGTTCGTGATTGTGATCTCGGATCCCGAGAGCACGCGGCCTACGAAACTCTTGGTGGTACCTCTGGCGTTGGTCAGCGAACCTGCGCCGCGGCGTGCCTCGATAGAAGGGATAGCCGTAGCGGTCTCGCCCAGAGCGTACTCTTGAACACCCGTGTTGTTCGGATCAAAACCCTTCCACTCCTTGTCGTTGATATAGAGTTTCTGGATCTTCGACGAGTAGATCAACTCGACGTCATCCACGTAGAGGGAGTTGTCTTTGTATAAGCCGTTAGTGGCACGGAAATTAGGATAGTTGGAAGCCGAGAAAATGATATTCATCTTCTGCGGCGTCGAGTTGTTCATATAATAGATAGGCACGCGGATGTTTATCCAATTATTATAAGTCGCGCGCTCGCGCCACATACCCTCGGAGATCTGCGTAGCCCCCTGCGGCGTACCGCACTCGTTGCCGTCCATCGCCTGACGGATATCCGACTCCTCGTTGGTATATGAGTCGGTGGTCGTACAACTTCCGTTCTTGCCTTTGAACTTATTATTCGACACATTGCCCGTCCAGGAGTAGTAGAGGAGATAGAAGTCCTCCTTCGAAGTGTTCGAACCGGTACGTTTGATCCAGACGGACATCGAGTCCGGACGATGGGTCCAGTCGACACCTCCGTAGGTACCGGCAGAAGCCTGGCTGACCGCCGTCAGAGAGGATACATACACCCAAGGCTGGCCCAAGGAGACATAACCCGGAGATGTCTCTGTGAGACCTGCGGCACCGATCTCCTGGTCTTGTACCATCATAGAGTATCCGCCGTTGTGACCTTCCTCACGGTGGGCAAAATTGAACTTAAAGCCAAACTGCGTCACGTTCGAAGCGTTCCATCCTTTCGGTTGGATATTACCATCAAAGGAAGCTCCCGACCAATCTTCGAAATTCGCGTTGGTCAACTGTTGTGCGTGCACGGTCGAAGCCAGCATGACAGCAGCTACCCAAACCATTACACCTTGAAAAAATTT
>CALZRN010000014.1 GCA_945828585.1 uncultured Bacteroidales bacterium
GTTGTCATTTTCAAATCCGATGCAAAATTACTGCTTTTTTTTGACATGACCAAATCTTTTTTTATGTTTTACAACATATTTCACATAAAATCTCATTTTTTTTACATTTTTGGCACAATTTATGGGGTAAATCACAATCTTTCCAGCTCAATTACTTCCAAATTGTCAATCTTTGATCCATCGATGGTGAACCTCAGAAGTGTCTGGCAAGGTTGCCATCCTTGCTTTCCTGCTGCTCCGGGATTCATGGTAAGGAACTTAAATTGGTTATCGTATTGCACTTTGAGAATATGGCTATGACCGCAGACGAAGAGATCGATGATGTTATTGTTGATTGGTGATTGGTCATTGGGCATTTGGGCATTTTTTGCTTCCAAACTTTTGCGGAACCAGGGAATGAGCCAGGGGTTGTATTTTCCGGGATAGCCGCCAATATGTGTCATGAGGACGTTGACCTCTTCTACGCGAAAGCGGTAGAACTCAGGAAGGGAGTAGCGCACATCGCCGGAATCCATGTTTCCATATACCGCGCGCGTGGGCTTGAACTCCCGCAGGGCTTGTAACACTTCAGCGGAACCGATATCGCCGGCATGCCAGATCTCATCGACATCCTTGAAATGCTCAAAGATGCGGCGGTCTAAAAGACCATGCGTGTCGGATAAAATGCCAATCTTTGTCATTTTAATGACGAATTACGAATTACTAATTACGAATATCGAATTATTTCTTCGTTAAGTGATCTATCGTGACGATGGATGCTATGATAGCAATAATAGCTATGGTGACAAAGAAGACTACGTCACGAAGGTCTAAGACTCCGCGGGAGAGGGCAGAGTAGTGGTCCTGCAACAACACCCAATACAGCACAAAGCAACTCAGCGCACCGGAGATGAAACAAACAATCTGACTCTTGCTGAACGTAGCGCAGAGCAGACCGATTGCCATAAATGTACCCGACAAAAGTATCAAACCGATGAACGAACCCAAGAAGGCACCGCTGTCCAAGTTACCCATCGGTTCTGCCATATATGCCACTACAAAATAGTGAACGAAACAAGGTAGCAGACCGATCAGGACTAATGTCCATGCCGCAAAATACTTACCGAGCATTATGCGTGTAAGGGAGACGGGTTTGGTGCGAATAAGATCCCAGATGCCTGATTGGCGTTCTTCGGACAGCAAACGCATGGTTAATGCAGGACAGAGCAACATGAAGAGCCATGGCGATAATTGAAAGAGTCCGTCCACTTGGGCGTACCCGGAATCAATGATGTTCCATTGACCGGGTATCACCCAGAGGAAAAGGCTGATCGCCAATTGATACAAGCCTATGACGATGTACGCAATCGGCGTGGAAAAATAATATCGAAGTTCCTTGAGGAACATTTGTGATTTATGATTTATAATTTATGATTTAGTGTTTTACCTCAAGGTTTTTGTTCACCGGGGTTTTCGGGAAGAAGATCCAGAAAGCAATGGCAACAATGAATGCGAAACCGGCAAAGATGTACCACGCTTCTTTCCAACCATCCCAAACGGCTAATGGACCTTGCGAAGTGACTTCCTCTGCCATAACGAGTTTATTGACAATCGCTTGGGCAGAGAGCGTACCGATAGTAGCTCCGAAACCATTGGTCATCATCATAAAGAGTCCTTGTGCAGACGAACGTTGTGCTTCTTCTGTCTCCTGATCGACGTAGAGCGCACCGGAGATATTGAAGAAATCAAAAGCAAAACCATAGACGATGCAGCTGAGGATGAAGAGTATCACGCCGGGGAATCCCGGGTTTCCGGCTCCAAAGAATGCAAAACGGAATACCCACGCGAACATCGCCATAAGCATGACGTTCTTGATTCCGAAGCGTTTGAGGAAGAACGGAATAGCCAAGATACAGAGCGCCTCGCAGATCTGGCTGATGGAGATAAGGATATTCGCGTGCTGCACACCAAAGGTGTTAGCAAACTCTTCGATCGCGCCAAACGAGGTGATGAAGGGGTTGGCGTAACTGTTAGTCACTTGCAGACACATTCCGAGCATCATCGAGAAGATGAAGAAGAGCGCCATCTTCTTTTGTTTGAAGAGTGCAAAAGCCTTCAGACCGAGTGCCTCTACGAGATCGACCGATCCTTCTGCTTTCTTAATCTCACAAGCCGGAAGCGTGAGCGAATAAGCCGCCAAGAGCAGACTCAGACCGCCGGAAACGACAAACTGCCACGGGGTAGCTTGGAAGCCGAGCAGGTCAATACACCACATGGTTACAATGAAACCCACTGTTCCAAACACACGAATCGGCGGAAAGTCCTTGACGGTATCCATCTTGGCTTTGACGAGTGCGTTAAAAGCCACGGAGTTCGTAAGCGCGATAGTCGGCATGAAGAATGCTACGGAAATCGTGTAGAGCGAGAAGAGGGTAGCAAACTGCACATCTGCCGCCGTATAAGCGTAGAGTCCTGCGGCACACATGAAGAGACCCGCTAAAGCGTGACAAAGACTGAGCGTCTTTTGCGCCTGAATCCAGCGATCCGCCACGATACCCATCAACGCAGGCATGAAAAGGCTGACGATACCTTGGATAGAGTAGAACCAACCGATGTGCTGACCCATACCTTGTTTGAAGAGGTAAGTTCCCATTGAGGTTAAGTACGCGCCCCAGACAGCGAACTCCAAAAAGTTCATGACGATGAGGCGGATTTGTAGTGATCTGTTTTTCATATTGATTTGATTTTACTAGTTTGTTAGTTTACTAGTCTACTAGTCGACTAGTCGACTAGTCTTCTAAAATTCACTTGTAAAGTGAAATTGTATATGTTTATAGTCCTGCTGCGCCATGGAGAGGACGTACGCGGAATCCGCCATGAAGACATCGCGGCCTTCTTTGTCCGTCGCCATATATTGTGCCTTGCGTTTCTTGAAGGTGTCGAGTTCGGCATCGTCGTCGGACTCAATCCAGCAGGCTTTGTACATCTGTAGCGGTTGCCAGCGGCATTTGGCCTGATACTCGTGCTCGAGACGGTATTGGATGACTTCAAACTGCAGTTGTCCCACCGTTCCGATGATCTTACGGCCGTTAAGTTGGCTCACAAAGAGCTGTGCGACACCTTCGTCCATGAGCTGGTTGATACCTTTTTCCAACTGTTTCTGCTTCATTGGATCGGCGTTGTCGATGTATTTGAACATCTCCGGCGAGAACGAAGGAAGTCCCTTGAAATGCAGTTTCTCTCCGGCTGTGAGCGTGTCTCCGATTTTGAAGTTGCCGGTATCGGGCAGACCTACTACATCACCTGCAAAAGCTTCATCGACGGTCTCTTTCTTTTGCGCCATAAAGCAGGTCGGAGCTGCAAAACGCATCTGCTGGTCCTTACGCACGTGATAATAATAGGTGTTGCGCAGGAACTTACCGGAACAGATCTTGAAGAACGCAATGCACGAGCGATGGTTCGGATCCATGTTCGCATGGATCTTAAAGCAGAACGCTGTAAACTTATCTTCCATCGGTTCCACTACGCGCTCTTCGGCTGTCACAGGAAGAGGCGAGGGTGCGTTCGCTACCAGGAAATCCAGCAGTTCCTGCACTCCGATGGTCTTGTACGCCGAGCCGAAGAAGACAGGAGCCAAGTCACCACGAAGGTATGCTTCTTTGTCAAACTCCGGATATACGCCATCAATCATCTCCAGATCTTCCTGCAGTTTCTCGGATAGTTCTGCCGGGCGATTATTGAGCGCGAAGACGGACTCAAATTTTAAGCCTTGTCCGTTCGCCCATGTTACGGGCGTGCAATGAATACCGAGTTCTTTCTCTGCTTCGTCTATCAGGTCGAACGGATCTTTGCCTTCGCGGTCCATCTTGTTCATGAAAACCATGACAGGCGTCTTACGCATTCGGCATACTTCCATGAGTCGGCGTGTCTGCGCTTCGACACCTTTGGCTGAGTCGATGACGACGATGGCTGAGTCAACCGCAGTAAGCGTACGGAAGGTGTCTTCCGCGAAATCCTGGTGTCCCGGGGTGTCAAGGATGTTGATGTGATGCCCTGCGTAGTCAAAGCCCATGACAGAAGTTGCCACAGAGATGCCACGCTGTTTCTCTATCTCCATCCAGTCGGAGGTAGCGGTCTTGCGAATCTTGTTGGACTTGACGGCTCCGGCTACGTGAATAGCGCCTCCATAGAGCAGGAGTTTTTCTGTAAGGGTCGTTTTACCGGCATCCGGGTGCGAGATGATCGCAAAAGTGCGACGTTTTAATATTTCGTTTTGATCAGAAGATGGGAGCATTAGCGTAATGTGGCGCCAAATTTGTCCTCAAAGGTCTTTTTGAGGCGGTTCATAATGTTCTCAATCTGTGTATCTTTGAGCGTGTTCTCTGCATCCTGGAGGATGAAAGAGAGGGCATAGGATTTCTTGCCTGCCTCGAGATTCTTGCCTTCATAGACGTCGAAGAGATAGACGTTCTTGAGGAGCTTGCGCTCGGTAGCAAAAGCTTCGCGTGCGAGGTCTGCAAACTCGATGGATTTATCCACAAGAAGCGCAAAGTCACGTTTTACTTCAGGGTATTTGGGCAGGTCGTTGATAACTGCTTTGTATTGCTTGTTCTGCTTGAGCAGTTGGTTCCAATCGAGGTCTGCGTAATACACCTCTTGGTCGATATCAAAGGCTTTGAGTTGCTTACGCGCTACGATGCCGATGAAGCCTAAAGGCTTTCCGTTAGCGGGTTTGAGGACGAGTCCGTCGGAGAAGAGTTCGTTCTCCAAGCGCTCTACGGTCACTTTCTCGATGTCCACGCCAAGGCGCACAAGGATGTTGTTAACATAGGCGTGGAGCTGGTAGAACGTGGTTTTTTCCTCTTTGCGTACCCAGCTCTGTGCGGCTTTGTTACCCGTGAGCCAAAGACCGATATGCGGTTCTTCGGAGTACTCGACAAGTGAGTTCTCGGGATTATGCTCGCGCGCGGCAGGATTGGCATGGAAATGATAGCAGTTGCCGAACTCATAGAACTTGAGGTCGCTGTTCTTGCGATTGGCGTTACGTGCGATGGACTCAAGTCCGCCGAAGAGGAGCGTCTGACGCATCACACCGAGGTCTTGACTCAGCGGATTCATGATCTTGACACAGGTGTCGAGCGTGAGTTCGGTTAACGGCTCGTAGTATGCGATTTTCGTGAGCGAGTTATTGAGGATCTCGTTGAAGCCCTGTGCTGTCAGCTGCTCCGCAATCTTACGACGCAGTTTCTCGGGATCGGGTTTAATGCCGTACGCGAGGCTGGTATTCA
This sequence comes from uncultured Bacteroidales bacterium, assembly GCA_945828585.1. Classification (GTDB taxonomy): domain Bacteria; phylum Bacteroidota; class Bacteroidia; order Bacteroidales; family Paludibacteraceae; genus Colicola. The sequence continues at coordinate 5,268 of CALZRN010000014.1, forward strand.
GTTTCTCCGGGAACTCGATATTGTCGTAGCCGTAGATGCGGAGGATGTCTTCCACTACGTCGCACTCGCGCTGAACGTCCACGCGATAACGCGGAACGGCAAGTTGCCAAACAGAGCCGTTTTTGCTCAATATCTCTATCTCAAGAGCATTGAGGATCGTTTCAATCGTTTCCTCGCCGATGGCCTTGCCGATGAGAGAGTTGACGCGGTTAATATCGATGGTAACAGACCAGGGTGAGAGTAGCGTAACATCTGCTGTATGGTCTAGGATTGGTCCGACAAAAGTCCCTTTTGCTACCGACTGAATCAATAGTGCGGCGCGTTTGAGGACGTAAAGTGTGTTGCAAGGATCACAGCCACGCTCGTATCGGAAAGATGCGTCGGTCTGGAGCTGGTGTCTGCGGCTGGTTTTGCGGATGGTTACGGGGTCGAAATATGCAGACTCCAGGAAGATGTTCTTAGTATTCTCCGTCACACCGCTCTCGAGTCCTCCGAAAACGCCGGCGATACACATTGCTTCTTCTTTGTCGGCAATCATGAGGTCGCGTGCGTCCATCGTACGCTCTACGCCATCGAGGGTTACGAATTTATCGCCTTGGTTCGCATAACGAACGTGAATCTCGTTACCCTTTATCTTGTCAGCATCGAAGGCATGGAGCGCTTGTCCGCACTCGTGCAGGACGAAGTTCGTGACATCGACGATGTTGTTAATCGGGCGAAGTCCGATAGCGAGAAGGCTGTTTTTGAGCCATTCCGGCGATTCTTTCACTTCCACGCCTTGGATATAAAGACCCGAATAACGCGGAGCTGCGTCCGGCGCTTCTACAACTACTTTTATCGGTGATTCGTTGAGGCCTAACTTGAACTCGTCCACAGACGGTTTGGTAAGTGCCACTTCCTGTCCGTGCGCCTTGTAATAGGCATAGAGATCGCGCGCTACACCATAGTGGGAAGCTGCGTCTGAACGGTTAGGAGTGATGTCCACCTCGATGATGGTGTCATTCTCAATGTGGTAATAATCGGCTGCTTTCATACCGACCGGAGTGTCAGACGGCAGAACGATAATACCGTCGTGACTGGTTCCGACGCCGATCTCATCTTCAGCACATAACATACCGAAGGAATCCTCGCCGCGGAGTTTGCCTTTTTTGATCGTGAAAGACTGATCCCCGTCGTAGAGGACGGTTCCTATGGTTGCCACAATGACTTTTTGTCCTGCAGCTACGTTCGGTGCGCCACAGACAATCGGTAAGGGTTCGCCCTCGCCGATGTTGACGGTTGTGAGATGGAGATGGTCGGAGTTAGGATGGGGAACACAAGTCAGCACTTCGCCCACGACGAGTCCTTTGAGACCGCCTTTGATCGTTTCTACCGCTTCTACGGTACCCACTTCCAGACCGATAGAAGTAAGAATTTTCGCTACCGTTTCTGCATCGTCAGGCAATGCGATGTAGCGTTTTAACCATTTGTAAGATATATTCATTTTCTACTAATATTTATGCGTATTCACAAATTGCGTGCAAAGTTACGCAAAAAATTTGACATACGCAAACAAAAATATATTTTTGTAGATTTTTTGTTCGGGTTTGAGAGCTGGAAAGAAAGAGTGGGGAAGTAGTGTCCTCACGTGTGGTCGTGCGCGTATGAAGGGCTAAAACGGGCATAAAGGGCATATATTTGCGTTCTAAGCGCATGAAAGTTTTCTGTCGGGGTGTTATCGAAAAAGAAAGAAAATCAAAAAAAATGAAAAAATATTTGCACATGTCGGAGATTTTTTGTAATTTTGCAGCGCAAAATATGTGGACTAGGACGACCTAGGTAGACATAGGATGACCTAAGAAGACCTAGGACGACCTAAGAAAGCAAGAAAATCAATAATAAACAACAATACAAAATGGAAGAAAACAACGATTTGATCAAGAATGATCACATTATTCCGGTGAAGATTGACGAGGAAATGAAGTCCTCGTACATCGATTACTCGATGAGTGTGATTGTGAGCCGTGCGTTGCCGGATGTGCGCGACGGTTTCAAGCCGGTTCACCGCCGTGTGCTGTTCGGAATGAACGAGTTGGGTAACACCTCGGACAAACCGACTAAGAAGAGTGCACGTATCGTGGGTGAGGTAATGGGTAAGTACCACCCGCACGGTGACAGTTCTATTTACGGAACGTTAGTTCGTATGGCGCAACCTTGGGCAATGCGTTATTGCCTGGTAGATGGTCAGGGTAACTTCGGTTCGGTTGATGGTGATGGAGCAGCAGCTATGCGTTACACGGAGGCTCGTCTGTCGAAACTGGCAGAGGAGATGCTTCGCGACATCGACAAGGACACCGTTGATATGCAGAATAACTTCGACGACAGCTTGAAAGAGCCGGTTGTGCTGCCTTGCCGCTTCCCGAACCTGCTGGTGAACGGCGCAAGCGGTATTGCTGTCGGAATGGCGACGAACATGCCGACGCATAACCTGAGCGAAGTGATTGACGGTTGTTGCGCGTACATTGATAATATTAAGGCGCGCATGCATGACGCGAGCGTGCCAGAGATCACGGTGGAGAACCTGATGGAGTATGTGAAAGCTCCGGATTTCCCGACCGGCGGTACTATCTACGGCTATCAGGGCGTTCGTGACGCTTTTGAGACCGGACGCGGAAGGATTGTGATTCGTTCGAACGCTGACATCGAGACCGATGACAACGGACGTGAGCGCATCATCATTACCGAGCTGCCGTACGGCGTTGTGAAGAGCGATCTGGTGAAGAATATCGCAGAACTCGTAAACGACAAGAAGATCGAGGGAATCGCTGATATCAACGACCACTCCAAACGCGATATCCGTATCGTGGTGGAGGTTAAACGCGACGCAAACGCACAGGTGGTTTTGAATAAGTTGTATAAGTTCACCGCTCTGCAGTCGAGCTTTGCAGTAAACAACATCGCGCTGGTGAAAGGTCGTCCTATGTTGCTGAACCTCAAGCAGTTAATCGGCAACTTCATCGACCACCGCATGGATGTCGTTACCCGTCGTACGCGCTATGAGTTGCGTAAGGCAGAGGAGAAAGCGCACATCTTGGAGGGCTTGATCATCGCCGTAGATAATATCGACGAGGTGGTTCGTATCATCCGTGCGAGCCGCACTCCGGCTGATGCTCAGGCTAACCTGGAGAAGCGTTTTGAGTTGGATAACCTGCAATCGAAAGCTATCGTAGATATGCGTCTGTCGGCTCTCACCGGTCTGCGCATCGATGAGTTGAAGGCTGAATATGAGGAGATCGAGAAGTTGATCGCTCATTTGAACGAGTTGCTGGCAAGCGAGGAGATGCGTTACGACGTCATCAATGCCGAGCTTATCGAGATCAAAGACAAATACGGCGATGAGCGCCGCACGAAGATCGTGAAGATGGCGACGGAGTTCAATCCGGAAGATATGTACGCAGACGATGAGATGGTGATCACTATTTCTCATCTGGGTTATATCAAACGTACTCCGCTGGCTGACTTCCGTCAACAGAGCCGTGGCGGTATCGGTTCGAAAGCCGGTAGCGCACGTGATCAGGACTTCATCGAGAAGGTTTACCAGGCTTCGATGCACTCGACGATGATGTTCTTCACGGAGATGGGGCGTCTGTACTGGCAGAAGGTTTACGACCTGCCGGAAGGCAACAAGCAATCCAAAGGCCGTGCTATCCAGAACATGATCAACCTGCAGAAGGGTGATAAGGTGCGTACCTGTATCAACGTGAAGGGCTTGAATGACGCAGAATATGTCAACAGCCACTTCCTGATCTTTATCACCAAAAACGGATTGATGAAGAAGACGACGCTGGAGTCGTACAGCCGTCCTCGCGCAAACGGAATCATCGCATTGGGTCTGCGTGAAGGTGACGAGTTGATTGGCGTTACTCTGACCGATGGCGAGAGCGAGATGTTGGTTGCTTCGTACAACGGTAAAGTCGTTCGTTTCAACGAAGGCGGCGTACGTCCGATGGGTCGTGGCGCAACGGGTGTGAAGGCGATTACGTTGGAAGAAGATGGTCAAGATCGCGTGATTGGCACGGTTTGTGTAGAGAAGGGTACAGACAAGACTATCCTCGTCATTTCGGAGAACGGCTTTGGTAAACGTACGCCGGTGGATGACGAAGAAGGCAACCCGATCTATCGTGTCACCAACCGCGGCGGTAAGGGTGTCAAGACCATTGAGATAACTGAGAAGACCGGACATCTTATTGGTATTGAGGCAGTTACCGATGCAGACGACCTGATGCTGATGACCAAGTCCGGAACGGCTATTCGTATGGATATCTCGACTATCCGTCAGACCGGTCGCGCTGCACAAGGTGTCAAACTGATCGAACTCCAGAAACGTAACGACAGCCTCGTAAGCGGTTGTATCGTTCCGAAAGAGGAGGAAGAAAATGGTGAAGCTTCGCTTAATGGTGAGAATGATGCAAATGATGCAAATAACAACGAAACAAACGAATAAATCATGAAAAAGAGTTTATTTTTAGCAGCATTAGTGCTGGTAAGCGCAGGCTGCTTTGCACAGAAAAACCCGTTGGTAAAGAAAGCTAAGAGTTATGCAATGTCCGAGACTCCGGATTTCGGAGCTGCTCGTTCAGCCATCGAAGAGGCTATCTCATCCGCTCCGACTGCAGAGGCGTATTACTGGGCCGGCATGATTGGTTATCAGGAGTTGCAGCAAGAGAACTACAACCAGATGATGGGTAAAGGCGTCAACCAGGCAAAGGCCGGTTTCGCTGTTGAGGAGAGTTATGACTACTGGCTCAAGGCAGACGAACTGGCCATGATCCCGACGCTGGATAAGAAAGGTCGCGAAGTAGTGGATCAGAAGACCCGTAACAACATCGCCAAGAAAATGCTGGAGTACTACAAACAGCAGGAGTTGGTGAAATACGGTATCTATCTGAACGAGCAAAAAGACTACGAGGGCGCTTTCCAGGCATTCCGGAAGCATATTGCTATCCCTGATCTGGCGATGATGCAGGATGCCAAACTGCAGAAAGAGATGCCGCGTGACACGACGTACACCCAATACAAGTACTACGCAGCCATCTTCGCCGTTCAATCCGAGCGTCACGAGGATGCAATAGTACTGTTGGAGGAACTGAAAGACGGCGATTATGAGGGTATCTCTGTAAACCAATTCCTCTATCAGGAGTATGTAGCGCTGAAAGATACGGCTAAGTTCGTAGCTACCCTGCAGCATGCTATCAACCGCTTCCCGCAAGAGCCTTGGTTCCTGCAGAACCTGATCAACTATTATATCTACTCCGGCCAGGAGCAGACGGCGGTTGATTACCTGGCTCAGGCTATCGAGAAAGAGCCGAACGTAGCGCAATACCACCATATCAAGGGTAACCTCAATGAGAACCTCGGTCACTACGAGGAGGCTCTGAAGGACTTTGACAATGCGCTGGCTATCGATTCGAAATTGGCTGATGCTATGGCTGGAAAGGGTCGTGTATATTACAACCAGGCTGTAAAACTGAACGAGGCTGCTGCGCTGATCTCCGACAACAAAGAGTACAAGAAAGCGCTGGACGAGATGAACGAGGTGTTCCGTAAATCATTGCCGTTCTTCGAGGAGGCACATAAGATGGATCCGCAAGATCGCAACTACATGCAGATTCTGAAGGGGCTGTACTATCGCTTCCACATGGACGATAAATACAATGCCATCAGCGAGGAACTGAATAACCTCTAATGGGACGAATACTCGCAATAGACTACGGTCGTAAACGCACAGGATTAGCCGTTACGGATGCACTCCGCATAACGGCTAATCCGCTGCTTACGATTGAGACAAAGGAGTTATTGGGATGGCTGCAGGAGTACTTCGCCAAAGAGCAAGTGGACGAAGTGGTGATCGGTCATCCGACGCAAATGAACGGTGAGGAATCGGAGAGCATGAAGTATATACGGCCGTTCATGGGACAATTCAAAAAGCAATTTCCCGACAAACTTATAACTATGTACGATGAGCGCTTCACATCGGTGTTGGCGCATCAGGCGATGCTGGCCGGAGGCATGAAAAAGAAGGATCGGCAAGACAAAGCCGTGGTGGATAAGATCGCCGCGTGCATCATTTTAGAAGGCTATTTGGAGAGCCTTCGTTAAAGTGTAATTAGTATATGATTTTACCTATATATTTGTACGGACAGCCGGTACTCAGAAAACAGGCTGAAGAGATTGAGCAAACGCCGGAACTGAAACAGTTCATTGCGGATATGTATGAGACGCTGACACAGGCAGAAGGTTGTGGTCTGGCAGCTCCGCAAGTGGGCAAGCCCTGGCGGTTGTTTGTAGTAGATGGATCGGAGTTGGCAGAGGATTATCCGGAGTGCAAGGATTTCAAGCGCGCATTCATCAATCCGGAGCTTCTGGAGACAAGCGAAGAGACTTGTACGTATAGTGAAGGGTGCCTTTCGCTACCGGGGATAAGTGAGAATGTTGTCCGTCCGGCTACTATCAAGATCCGCTATCTGGATGAGGATTTCAAGGAGCATGAAGAGACGTTTACGGGTTTTCAGGCACGTATCGTCCAGCATGAATATGATCATTTGGAGGGTCATGTGTTCACCGATCGTATTTCGCCCATTCGCAAGACATTCACCCGTAATAAACTGATGGCGATTGCCAAAGGCAAAGTGGGAGCAAGGTATAAATATCGCAGAAACTGATGGATTGGCTGAATGTAATCATAATGGGTATCGGTCTGGCGATGGATTGCTGCGCGGTATCTGCCGTGCAGGGTCTGAACCAAGGCACATGGCATCCGCGAGCAATCCTGATGGCGGCTATTTTCGGCTGTTTCCACATGGGAATGCCGATTATCGGCTATTATGCTGGAAACTTGTTTGTGGGCTTCACGCAGACTTGTGCACCCTGGATTGCGTTGGTGCTATTGGGACTTTTGGGCATCAAGATGATCTGGGAGTCCTTCCATGACGAACATAAAGATTCCAAAATAGCCAACTGGCATGTGACGAATCTGCTTTTGCTGGCTGTAGCGACAAGCGTAGATGTGTTAGCGACCGGATTGTTGTTTGTGCCGTATCCCGAGTGGCTTTATCCGTCCGTTGTGACTATCGGCGCTATTACTGCGGCTTTTTCGTTGGGAGGCTATCTATTAGGTGCATTCATCGGAAAACTGAAACTGAATATGGAACTGGTGGGCGGTTTGGTGCTCATCGGTTTGGGCATTAAAATCTGGGCAGAAAGCTTCTTATGTTTGTAATAGGAGAGAACACATTAGTTTCGCTGGACGTGCTGGAGAAAGAGTTCTGCTGCGATCTGGATACCTGCCGCGGATGTTGCTGTATAGAAGGCGATGCCGGAGCTCCGCTGATGGCGGAAGAGGAGGAGAAGATACGAAGTATCTTACCAGTCTTACTACCCGGCATGACAAAAGAAGCAAAGGCGGTAGTGGAGAAACAAGGAATAGCTTATAATGACCCTTCCGGCGAGCGTGTGACGTCCATCGTGAATGACAAGGATTGTGTCTTTGCTCGCACGGATCATAACGGATGGTGTTACTGTCTGATAGAAAAGGCCTATAATGCGGGATTGATAGATTTTAAGAAACCCATCTCGTGCCATCTATACCCTGTGCGACTGACGCAAGTAGGCGAATATACGGGAGTGGAGTACCATCGGTGGGATATCTGTCATTGTGCCCGTATCAAGGGAAAGAAACTGCATTTGCCGCTATATCAGTTCTTGAAAGAGCCGTTGATACGTCGGTTTGGCGAGGCATGGTATGAGGAATTGGCATTAACTGCAAAAGAGTGGAAGAAACAATGCGAGCAGAAATAATAACGATAGGAGACGAATTGCTCATCGGTCAGGTGGTGGATACCAACTCCGCATGGATGGCCGAACGGCTGAATGAAAATGGTATCGAGTTATATCAGATCACATCCGTTCATGATAACCGCGAGCATATTATTGCTGCGCTGGACGAGGCTTTCGGGAGAGCCGATATTGTCCTGACTACAGGAGGTTTGGGCCCGACGAAAGATGATATTACTAAACATGTGTTATGCGAGTATTTCGGAACACACCTTATTGAAGACATGCGTGTGCGCGCGCACATACGTGAATTATATAAGGAGCGGCCGGATGTACTGAACCGCTTGACGGCTACGCAGTGGCTCGTGCCTGAATGTGCGGAGATATTGCCGAACAGAGTAGGTAGCGCTCCCTTGATGATTTTCCATAAAGGAGAAAAACTGCTTGCTTCCATGCCCGGCGTGCCGTATGAGATGAAGATCGCGATGGACGAACAGATTCTGCCGTATATCCAGCAATCAGTATCCAGAAATCAGCAATCAGTTATTCTGCATCGGACGTTGCAAGTGACGGGTATCCCGGAGAGCTCGCTGGCTATTTTGTTGGAGGATTACGAGAATGATATGCCATCCGATCTGCATCTGGCATATCTACCCAAAGACGGAATTATTCGTCTTCGTCTATCCTCTTACGGTGGAATGACGGAGAAGGAGATAGACGCGTGGTTCGGGCGTCTGAAGGTATTGACCAAGGATTATTTGATTGCCGAAACAGACGAACCCTTAGAGGTGATAGTTGGTAATTTTCTGAAAGAAAAGGAAGCGACCATCGCTACAGCAGAATCTTGTACGGGCGGTAAGTTAGCATCGCTGCTCAACAAACATGCCGGCAGTTCTGCCTTCTACTGGGGCTCTGTGGTGAGCTATGACAACTCTGTCAAAGAGCAGGTTTTGAACGTGCCATCAGAAATGATAAAGACGCACGGGGTGGTAAGCGAAGAAGTAGTCCGTCTAATGGCGGAATCCGTTCGCAAACTAATCGGAACGAATTTCAGTATTGCCACAAGCGGTATTGCCGGTCCTTCCGGAGGCTCGGAAGAGAAGCCCGTAGGCACCGTTTGGATGGCTTGGGCTACCCCGAAAGGCACATATGCGGAGTGTTTCCACTTAGGCAAACTGCGCGAGCAGATAACCGATCGGGCATGTATGAAAGCTCTAATCGGCTTACTAAAGATACTAAAAAACGAATAAACCATTTATAGAAAATGCATTCATTGGAATCATTTTTGTTTCATCCTTCAATCACGCAGTCCCTTTTATGGTTGACAATAGTGATGACGATAGGTCTTTGGCTTGGTGAGAAGGCCAAGATCCGGCATTTCTCGTTAGGCGTGACGTGGGTGTTATTTGTGGGGATCGCGCTGGCTTCTTTGGGCGTGAAGATTGACCATTCCGTAGCACAGTTTGCCAAGGATTTTGGTCTTATCCTCTTTGTTTATTCGATAGGTCTGCAGGTCGGACCCTCTTTCTCTCCGTTTAAGAAAGGTGTGTTGCATCTGAATATGTTAGCAGCGGCAATCGTGCTGTTAGCATGTGTCTGCACAATTGTCTTGCATTATATCACAGGTATTGATATGTCCACTCTGGCGGGAGTCATGTCCGGTGCGACCACTTCAACCCCTTCTCTGGCGGCAGCACAACAGGCTTATTTTGATCTCAAAGGTACGACGAACCCGGATATAGCAACTGGTTATGCAGTGGCGTATCCGCTGAGTATAGTGGGTCTGATTCTTGCATTTGAATTGGTTCGCAAAGCGTTCCGAATCAGTCTGCCGGAAGAGGAGAAGCGTTTGAAAGAAGCTGCCAAGGCGACTACAGAAGAGCCTATTTGCGTGGATATAACGTTGAATAACCCGCAGTTAGACACTATGACCCTGGATGAACTGATGCTCATATGCCCGGTGAAAGAGATTGTAGTCAGCCGTGTTATCCGTCCGGATGGCTCGGATGAGTTGGTTAATGAGCAGACTACCTTCCAAAACGGTGACACACTGCGTATCCTGACAGAGCAGCAGTATCTCAACTCGCTTCGTTTACTGGGAAAAATGAAGGATTATGACCTGCATGTGCAATCCGAGAAATCGGACCACTTGATTTCCCGACGGATTGCAGTGACGCGGCCGGAATGTAATGGCAAACGTATTCGTTCCTTTAATCTCCGCCAGCAATATCATGCTACTATTACACGCGTCAGCCGTGCCGGTATTGACCTTCTGGCGACTCCGGATATGATTCTTCAGCTGGGCGACCGACTGATGGTGGTTGGCAACAAAGAGGATGTCAGCAAAGTGGCTGATACCTTTGGTAATGAACTCAAACGGCTCGACGTTCCGCATCTGTTGCCGATTTTCTTTGGTATCGTATTAGGTATCTGCGTTGGTTTGTTGCCAATTCCTATTCCGGGCATGGGGACAACCTTCAAACTCGGTCTGGTAGGCGGTTCACTGATTGTTGCCATCCTCATTGGGCATTACGGACCGTATTATAATATGGTCACTTTCTCCACTACTTCGGCAAATATGATGCTTCGCCAAGTCGGTCTGACGCTTTTCCTTGCGGCTTTAGGTCTCTCCGTAGGAGAGAATTTCGTGCCGACGGTGGTGAACGGCGGATACATGTGGATCGGCTACGGTTTTCTGATTACGATTATTCCGCTTCTCATAGTTGGTACTATAGCCTATAAATGGCTGCACATGAACTATTTCAATGTGGTCGGTTTGATGGTCGGTTCGATGACTTGTGCCATGTCTCTTCCGTACGCGCAGTCGCTTTCTAATGAGAATAATCAAGCTGCAGTGTGTTATGCCACATTGGCGCCTTTCACTACTTTCCTGCGTGTCATGGCGGGCCAACTGATTGTACTGATTTTCTGTAGTTTCACCACTGTGGACAGCATCCGGCCGCAGATATTACCCAATACCATCAATACAGCCGTCGGCGAGGAATATGGTCCGACGCTCACGATAGACGATAATACCCTTTATTTTGTGGGGCTCAATCGCGGGGAAACGAATATGTCCGAGGATATCTTTGTCTCGCGTCGCGACAAAAGGACAGGAGAATGGAGTAGTGCTCAGATCGTTCCGGCACTTAGTACGCCTTATCGCAATGAAGCCCCCACCTCTGTTTCCGGGGACGGCAAGACGATGTTGCTTTTTGTGGAAGGTCGGATGTGTTTCTCCCAGCGCGGGCCATACGGATGGACAGAACCTCGTCCGCTGCCGTCGTATCTGCAGTTAGGTAACTGGCAAGCCGACGCGCAAATCAGTGCCGATGGGTCGGTCTTGCTCTTTGCTGCTAATTATCCGGCAGAAGGGGAAGAACGTGCATCGCTCAATATCTTTGTCTCCGAACGCGATGAGCAAGGTCGTTGGGGCAAACCTTATTCCATTGGTTCGGTCATCAATACACCGGGAATGGAGCGATCGCCTTTCTTGCATCCGGATATGAAAACGCTGTATTTCTCGTCCGACAAAGAGGGGACAATAGGCGATTTGGATGTGTGGGTAACAAGGAGGCTCAGCGACACCTGTTGGACATGCTGGTCGGAACCGGAGAACCTCGGTCCGCAGATCAACACCACCGGTCGCGACTGTTGGTATAAGATCTCCACGGATGGCAAGACGGCCTACTACGCACAGAAAAACGGCCGCCGGCATGATATCTATTCCATCACACTGCCGGAGGATAAACGTCCGGAACCGATTACCGTTCTGGCAGCTAATGAAGCGGTGGCGATCAACAATTTGCTTTTCGAGACCGGCAGCGATGTGATCATGCCTTCGTCCTTGCCGGAGTTGAAACGTATAGCAATGTTTATCGCAACATACGGATACAAGGTTCGTTTGGCGGGTCATACGGATAATGTCGGTCAGCCGGAAGCGAACAAAACACTCTCACAGGCCCGCGCAGAAGCCGTTAAACGTAAGTTGGTAGAATATGGATGTGCAGCTGAAAGTATTAAGGCCTTTGGTTATGGCGACCTCAAACCTGTGGCTTCCAATGAGACCGAAGAAGGTCGCGCACAAAACAGACGCGTAGAAATAACATTATATTGATATGAACAAGACAATTTTAGCCCTGATGGCATTCCTGCCTATACTGGGCATGGCGCAAGAGCGGATTATGGTAGTTGCGGATCCGCATGTCCTGCCGCAATCGCTGATTACGGAAGGTAGCGAAGCGTTTGATACCATGATGGTGAAACAACGGAAGATGTTGGACCTAAGCGAGGCGGCCTGGATTGCCATGATGGACACGGCGATGAAGTATCAACCGTCGTTGTTACTCATTCCCGGAGATCTGACCAAAGATAGTGAGAAGACCTCTCACGAATTGGTTGCAAATTCTCTTCGCGTATTAGAGGAGGCAAATATCAAGACCTTTGTCATCCCGGGAAACCACGACATCGGAGGTAATGCGTATCGGTATGAAGGCACTCAAAAGATTCCGGTAGATAGCCTTTCGGATGAGGAGTGGGAGAGTACCTATTCATGGATTTACGATAGTGTCGTAGCCAAAGATCCGTCTTCCCATTCGTATGTAGCAGAGCCTCTGGAGGGATTATCTATCTTAGGTATCGATGGCGCGCATAACACTGCCGGCACAGGTTGGTTGTCCGATGAGACGCTAGCATGGATCGTGGCGCAAGCAGATAGCGCGTGTGCTAAAGGCAACACCATTATCGCCATGTGTCACTGGCAGATCTTGGAGCATTTTGACCGTCAGGCCACCTTGGAGAGTGCTTGCCGCCTGGAAAACGCCGATGTTATCCGTGACAGCCTGATGCATCACGGTGTACGGCTGCTTCTGACCGGACACTTCCACGTCAACGGCATCACCACATTCCGCGACACAACGGGCCTGACCAACGATTCTATCGTAGAGATCACTACCGGTTCGCCTATCACTTATCCGTGCCCCTATCGATGGCTTACGCTCTCGGAGGACAGGACGCAAGTGCAAGTCCAGACCGATGATATTATGGCTCTGGCTACGCAACCGGATCTGCTTCCCTATAGCCGAGAGTGGATGAGAATTCATACGCAGAATATGATTCCGGAAATGACCCTCCGCGCATGGCGGAAGATTGATGAGAACTGGGATAAGGCAGCGCCGCTATTAGGTCTTGCCGCTTCTTCAATCAAATCTGCGTTGCCACAAACGGACTCAGCCAAGATTGCCATCACGGATAAGTATTTCGGCTCTACGATAATCGATCTGTATCTGGTACATAGCGAAGCGAACGAGGCACAGAACCCCAAATCTGACTCTTTGGCAAACGAAATCTACAACGGAGTGAATGGAATAGTCACAGAGATTTGTAATTCTAATTTTGCACTCTCTTATGTTAGTCCCGTTTTATCCCAAATGGCACAGGAGTTGGCTCGCCCGATTGTGCAATCTCTGGTGGAAGACATCACGCTCTATGGTACCTCCTACGAGAACCGGACGGATGATCTGAATCTTACACTGCACATCAACGGTCAAAATGATCAGGCTATCGAAACGACGCGGGAAAATATTAACAAAGCGGAAAAATTTATCCTCGACGGCCAACTTTTTATCCGTAAAGGAGACAATTTATACACCCCGCAGGGACAAAGATTGTGAATAATGAAAATAAATTTGCATAATTCATAAAAAAGTAGTACCTTTGCGGAAAATTTATGTGAATACATAAAATAACAAATATATCATTTAATTTTTTCAAGTATGAAACCCACACACATTGAGCATTTGGGTATTGCAGTAACCTCTATTGAAGAGGCTGCTCCCTTCTTTGAGTTCCTTACCGGGAACAAGTGCTACAGCATTGAGGTTGTAGAAGACCAGAAAGTACGCACAGCGTTCTTCAAGGTTGGTGAAGTAAAAATCGAGCTTCTGGAGCCGACGAGCCCCGAGTCCACAATCGCCAAGTTCATCGAGAAAAACGGTGGTCGCGGCGGTGTTCACCATGTTGCTTTCAACGTGGACAACGTAGCAGATTGTCTGGCTGAGTGCGAGGCTGCTGGTATCCAACTCATCGACAAAGCTCCGCGCAAAGGCGCTGAGAACCTGATGATTGCTTTCCTTCACCCGAAGAGCACCAAAGGCGTCCTCACAGAGCTCTGCCAACAGCCGAAATAAATGACCTAATTGTAAATGACAAAATAGTAAATGTCTTTATGGATCAAGAGAAATTAAATAAACTGGTTGAGAACCGCGAGAAGGCCATGGCCGGAGGCGGTGAAGCAGCTGTAGAGAAACACCATGCCAAGGGTAGCTACACCGCTCGTGAGCGCATCAACATGTTGCTCGACGAGGGTTCGTTCGAGGAAGTGAATATGTTCCTTACCCACCGCTGCCATGATTTCGGCATGGAGAAGAAAGTGTTCCTGGGCGATGGCGTAGCCGTTGGTTCGGGTACTATCGACGGCCGTTTGGTCTTTGTCTTTGCGCAGGACGCAACGGTAATCGGTGGTTCGCTCTCTGAGACCATGGCGCAGAAGATCTGCAATGTCATGGATCAGGCAATGAAACTCGGTGCGCCGATCATCGGTCTCAATGACTCGGGTGGCGCGCGTATCCAAGAAGGTGCTTGCGCACTCGCGGGATATGCAGAGATTTTCGAGCGTAATATTCTGGCTTCCGGCGTAGTGCCGCAGATCTCTGTGATCTTCGGCCCGTGCGCGGGTGGAGCAGTATATAGCCCGGCGTTGACCGACTTCATCATGATGACCGAGCAGAACTCCTATATGTTCATCACCGGTCCGAAAGTAGTAAAAGCCGTTACCGGCGAGGATGTCACCGTTGAGCAACTCGGTGGCGCAAAGATCCATGCTACCAAATCCGGTGTGACCCATTTTGTGGCTGCTACCGAGGAAGAGGCACTCGCAGAAGTACGTCGTCTCGTTTCCTTCATTCCGCAAAACAATATGGAGGAGGCTCCGGTAGTGGCATGCACGGATGATATCACCCGCGTGGACGATAACCTCAACGAGATCGTTCCTTCGGATCCGAACAAGCCCTACGACATGCATGAGATCATCAACACCATCGTGGATAACGGTGATTTCATGGAGGTGCACAAAGATTACGCAAAGAACGTCATCTGCGGTTTCGCTCGTTTCAATGGCCGCTCGACCGGTATCATCGCTAACCAACCTTCTTGGCTGGCAGGTGTGCTGGACTGCGACGCTTCCCGTAAAGCCGCTCGTTTCGTACGTTTCTGCGATGCCTTCAACATCCAGATCCTGACCCTCGTGGACGTTCCGGGCTTCCTCTGCGGAACCGGTCAAGAGTACGCAGGTATCATCGATCATGGAGCAAAACTGATGTTCGCCTACGGCGAAGCGACTGTTCCGAAAGTTACCATTACCGTTCGTAAGTCCTACGGCGGATCGCATATCGTGATGAGTTGTAAGCAACTCCGCGGCGACATGTGCTACGCTTGGCCGAACGCTGAGATTGCAGTAATGGGTGCGAGCGGTGCAGTAGGTGTACTCCAAGCCAAGGCGATCAAGGCCATCGAGGATCCCGAAGAGAAGAAGAAATTCATCGCCGAGAAAGAGGCGGAATACAAAGATCTCTTCGCATCTCCGTATCAGGCAGCTAACCGCGGATACATCGATGATGTCATTGAGCCGCGCTACACCCGCAGCCGCATCATCCGTGCGTTCGAGATGCTCCAGACCAAGCGTCTGACTAACCCGCTTAAAAAACACTCTAATCTTCCTCTGTAATTATGGTTTTATTAGCAGTTACAGCAGATACATGGATCGTGACCGGCTTAGGTTTCGGTATCGTGCTTGTGCTCCTCTTCTGCCTCGTGTATATCCTCCAGTTCTTTGGATGGGTGATGCAGAAAGCTACAGCGCCTAAAACGCCGAAACCGGAAAAACCAAGTCCACTCAGTGCTCCGACCAAACAGAACACGTTGAAGTCTAACAGCACTCCAAGTGAACCGGAAAAAGCCGCTATTGCCATGGCTCTGGCTCAGGCGGGTGATGAAGACATCGCCGCTATCGCTTATGCGCTCCATCTGGCGCGGTTTAGCAAACATGATATCCCCACGCCGATGATCTCGCTCAATCAACACGAGACCGCGTGGAATACTAAATCAATTGGAATGAACAACGTGGGTTTCTGACCCACGTTAATCGTGCCCTTTAGGGCTAAGAATAATGTAAATATTTAAAACAATGAAAGAATTCACATTTAAAATCAATGGCGCTGAGTACAAATGCGCTGTAGAAGAGATCGAAGCCGGCAAAACGAACGTTACCGTGAACGGCAAAGTATATACTGTAGAGACCGAGGCTCCCGCAGCTCCGGCTCCCAAACCCGCTGCTAAACCAGCTCCGGCCCCCGCTCCCAAGCCTGCAGCAGCTCCTGCTGCTCCTAAAGCAGAAGCTCCGAAATCTGCAGCTGCTCCTGCTGCCGGACTCCAAGTGAAGAGCCCGCTGCCCGGATCGGTAATCAAAGTGCTGGTATCGGAAGGCCAGGCTGTGAAGAAAGGTGACACCCTCCTGACTCTCGAGTCCATGAAGATGGAGAATGCTATCATGGCGGAGCAGGATGGAACCGTTAAGCAGATCGCCGTTACCCCCGGCCAGAACGTAATGCAGGACGACCTCCTTGTCGTATTGGGATAATCTAGTAGACTAGTTTTCTAGTAGACTATCAAAATCACAGATTATGAATATTTTGGAATTTTTTCAAGGCATGGGATTCATGCAGATGACGTGGCAACAGGGTATCATGCTTCTGGTGTCCTTCTTCCTGCTGTATCTCGCCATTCATAAGAAATACGAGCCGCTCTTGCTGCTCCCGATAGCGTTCGGTATGTTGCTTACCAACCTGCCGGGTGCCGGGATGTTCCATAGCGAGTTATGGTCGGCGTTCCTCGATCCCGAGAGCCCTGCCTACCATTCGTATGGCGCAATCCTCAAAGAGGGAGGTCTGCTCGACGTGCTCTATATTGGCGTCAAGGCCGGTGTCTATCCCTGCCTCATCTTCATTGGCGTAGGTGCCATGACGGATTTCGGACCGCTGATCGCGAACCCGAAGTCCCTCATCCTCGGTGCAGCCGCTCAGATTGGTATCTTCGTGACCTTCCTCTGTGCGAATCTCATGGGCTTTACCCCTGCCGAGGCAGGTTCCATCGGTATCATCGGTGGTGCAGATGGCCCGACGTCTATCTTCCTGACTTCCAAACTGGCACCGCATCTCCTGGGCCCGATCGCTATTGCGGCTTATAGCTACATGGCGCTCGTGCCGGTGATCCAGCCGCCTATCATGCGTGCGCTCACCACTAAAGCGGAACGCGCGATTAAGATGGGTCAGCTGCGTCCGGTGTCGAAGACCGAGAAGATCGTCTTCCCGATCATCATCACCGCTATCGTGGCTCTCATCCTCCCGGATGCAGCGCCGCTGATTGGCTGTCTGATGCTTGGAAACCTCATGAAGGAGTGTGGAGTTGTGGATCGCCTCTCCAAGACCGCTCAGAACGAACTGATGAACATCGTCGTCATCTTCCTCGGCCTCTCTGTAGGTGCTACGGCTACCGCCGGCAGCTTCCTCAACTGGCAGACCCTGATGATCCTTGCGATGGGTATCGTTGCCTTCGGTATGGGTTCGGCAGGTGGAGTACTTTTGGCTAAGTTCATGAACCTCTTCCTGAAAGAGAAGATCAACCCGCTGATCGGTTCTGCCGGCGTTTCCGCAGTGCCGATGGCTGCGCGCGTGAGCCAGACCGTAGGACAAGAGGAGAACCCGTCGAACTTCCTGCTCATGCATGCCATGGGCCCGAACGTAGCCGGTGTCATCGGTTCGGCCGTTGCGGCAGGTGTCCTCCTGACAATGTTAGGATAATTCGTAATTTTTAATTCGTAATTCTGAATGTCCAACCGACAGATAGGATCGTTAGTACTGGTAATAGCCATGATTATCGTGGCTATTTCCGTACTTTTTACCAATAATCTGGCACGCTCACTCCAGCAGGAGGAACAGAAGAACATGGCCGTCTGGGCGGAGGCAACACGCCAACTCATCCTCGCGGCCGATGACGCGGATATCGATTTCGTCTCCTCGATCATCGAGGGCAATACGACCATCCCTGTCTATATCTGCGATGGCGAAGGAAACGTCTTGGCAAGCCGCAATGTGCCGGAGGGTGAAAAAGGAGTGGGAGAGCATGGCCCGATCGAGTTATCCATCGCCCCCGGCGTCACCCAGTATATCTATTGGGATGACTCCAACCTCCTGACCAGCCTTCGGTATGTGCCGTACGCCCAGTTTGCGCTCATCTTCATCTTCATCGCCATCGCCGTGATGATTATGCTCACGGCGCAGCGGAGTGAAGAGAACCGCCTCTGGGTTGGGCTTTCCAAGGAAACGGCACATCAACTCGGCACGCCGATCTCGTCTCTCAATGCATGGCAGCAACTCCTCGCGGATAAGTATCCCACGGACGAGTATGTCCCGCAGATGAAGCGGGATATCGACCGCCTGCAGATGATCGCAGACCGATTCCAGAAGATCGGCTCGGAGCCGACGCTCAAGCCCGAAAATCTCATCCCGGTTGTCCGTTCCGCCATCGCTTATATGCGGGCGCGAACCAGCAGCCGCATCACCATGGATGATGCCTCGCTCGAAGGAGTGGAGAGGATTGTCATGCTCAACGCCCCGCTCATGCAATGGGTCATTGAGAATATGCTCAAGAATGCCGTGGACGCTATCTCCGGCCAGGGGACGATCTCTTTCCACCTCCATGAGAACGAACATGACATCATGCTCGATATCACCGATTCCGGAAAGGGCATCGACGCAAAAGCCCAGCGTCGAATATTCGAGCCGGGCTTTACTTCCAAAGACAGGGGATGGGGATTAGGACTGCCACTCGCCAAACGTATCGTTGAGCAGTATCATGGAGGCAAACTCCTCCTCAAGCATTCTCAACCGGGCGTCGGTACGACCTTCCGCATCGTCCTTAAAAAGGCCGAAAACAGTTGAGCCACTGCCGCTCATACCGGCATAAAAAGCGCCTGCGTCCAGCAGACGCTTTTTTATTGCAGCTATCACCGGATGCCCCGGAAAGACCGTCGCCTCAAAATCATTCACGAAAAGACCGGCTTCGCCTAACAGAGTACAGACCGGCTTCGCCTGACAGAGCACAGACTTGATTTGACCTGCAACCTCCGGATGTCTGGTAATGCCGGAATAGGCTTCGCGGGTTGAGACACCTTCATCCGGCTTGATCAGTACGATCCGGATACCCTTCATATCTAACTCAATAGGCATCAGTTTGTCACCGATACCTTCCGCAAAACAAGGCCGGTTATAAATGAAAAACGGACAATCAGCCCCTAAGACAGCCACTTCAGCCGCCAACTGCTCTTTACTGAGCCCCAAATCAAAAAGCTCATTTAACGCAATAGCCATGTGTGCCGCATCACTGCTGCCGCCGCCTAAACCCGCGCCAAAAGGGATATTCTTCTTGAACCGAACCGATACATCCCCTACTTTCGGGTACTTCGCCTTCATCAGCCGGTAACACTTGACAATCAGGTTATCCTCCGCCTCACAATCCACAACTATCCCTTCCTGCTCAAATATCAATCCACCATTGAGCGGCGAAGCCGCGCTCATTCCATCAATAATAGAGACTTCCAACTCATCGTGCAGCCCGTAGATCGGCACAAAAATCGTTTCGATATCATGATAACCGTCCTCACGCTTGCGAATAACGCGGAGACCTAAATTGATTTTGCAATTTGGATAGAGTAGCATAACCGTTTCTGTTTACGGCTACAAAATTACTGCTTTTTTCCCATATACGCAAATATTTTTGCGTATTTCCTTATTTTTACGCGTGCCTGCGCATGTAGGTACCGCAATGGGAGCAGGTGTACGAATCAGAAGAACTCGTAGAATAGGAACCAGGTTCCATAAACAAGCGCAGCATAAAATCCTGCGCTTGTCTGAGATTGTTGAATAAATTTGTATTCATAATTTTTATAGGTTAGGGTTTGATGGTAATAGTTGCCATTGTTTTCAAATCGAGTGCAAAGGTACTAAATATTTGTGAACTATCCAAATAAATTCTGCAAATTTTTACGCAATAAATGTGAACACTATTTTGCGATGTTTTGTACACATTTCTGAAGTTCACAAACTGAATAATCTTACCTGATTTTGAAAACAAACTTCATGATCCGGCAAATAGAGTAGGAGAGTACCTATAAACAAAAAGACTGCTATTTATCCCATCAGGAAGCCTCATAAACAAGCCATTTATTTCACAAAAATAAAGTATATAACTTATTGTATATCAGCATTTAGAAAATTTACTTAAAATATAGATATATACAATATTC
>CALZRN010000015.1 GCA_945828585.1 uncultured Bacteroidales bacterium
CTTTCGCAAGGGATTCAATTTCCTCTTTGCAAGACCGCAACAACTTGGTCGCTTCCGAAGAGAGGCGTTTGTATTCCTCCATACTGAGAGCTTCCGCATTTTCCAGTTGTGCAATAATGGCTTCTGCACGTGCTATTGATTCATCGTATGTCATAATATCGTTATTTGCCTTTCCCGCGGAGAACGACTCCGACGGTGAAAAAGAGTATCTTGAGATCCAATAAAAGGGACATGTTTTCTACATAGACGATGTCGCAGTTGAGCCGCTCAATCATTTTCTCCATCGTATCGGTATAGCCAACGCGAATAGGTCCCCAGCTGGTCAGACCCGGACGAACCTTGTAAAGCAGACAATAGTATGGCGCTTCCCGCATGATCTGCTCTATAAAATAGAGGCGTTCGGGACGAGGACCAACGATGGACATTTCTCCGCGGAGGATGTTCCATAGCTGCGGCAGTTCATCCAAACGATATTTACGCAGCCATTTCCCGACACCCGTGATACGCGGGTCATCATCGGCTGTGAGTTGCGGTTTGCCTTCCTGCTCGGCGTGGTCAATCATCGTGCGGAACTTATAGATATAGAAGGACTTTCCGTACAATCCTATGCGCTCCTGGCGATAGAAAACAGGACCGCGAGAAGAATACTTGACTTGTATCGCAACTAATATAAAAAGCGGCGAGAGAACGATGAGTCCGAGCGCAGAAACAACAAAATCAAAAGCTCGTTTGATACACAGCTCTGAGTCCGTCATGGATTGTTCCGTGATGCGGATGAGAGAGGGATGATCGATTTGCCCGATACGCGCAGCTCCGGTGAGCATATCGTACACACGCGGGATCATACTGATCTCACAAGAGAGCGGATACAGACGTGCGATGAGTTCGTATAACTGACGGTCGGAATAACCATCCGGCAAATCAATAATAATCTCGTCCTGTTCACCGGGGATAAGCGATTCTGCTTCTTGCGCGGAGTGAATCGTCCGAACGCGCGCTATACCGCGGTTTCTCGAGAGAAGAGTGATGGTTAGACGCGGTATATAGACGAATGTGAACTGCAGCCCGAAAAGGACAGCGAGCGAAACGAGATAGCGGTTGTACGTATCCACTTGATCATCAATAATGATGACGAAGAAAAATAGCAAAGAGATGACCGCTGTAGAAATGAAAGTCCGCAAAAACTCCCGCCAGAAAGGTTTTTGGAAGGGATGCACATAGTAGCCGGAGAGGTAATAACACCCCAGACAGACGAACGGATAGATCACCAGCGGTTTCCAGAAACTGAACGCCGGTATCAGTACATCGCTCAGGCCCTCCATTCGTCCTTCGTAAACGATCCACCGGAAACCTAAAAAGCAAAGCCACACCAGTTCACTACTGATGAGGTCAGCCAAGAGATAAGTCAGTTGTTGTTTGCGACGGAGATTCATTACGGGCGGATGATTTTAAAGCTGTTATCAGCATTGATTTTGATGATGGTACTGGGTTCGTGAGGCGTCTCATCGTCCCGTCTGAATAGGCAAACATAATCTGTAAAGTCTAGGATAGGTCTTACTATCTCCTTATAATACCTCGCAGTTGGTTCACCGGAGATATTAGCGGATGTGGAAACAATCGGTCGTTTGAGTTGTGCGCAGAGTGCGTTGCTGAACGGCTCCTTGGTAATGCGTATTCCGACAGATCCATCTTCGGCTATCAGGTTTGGTGCCAAATGGCGGGCGTTGGGGTAGATAATCGTCAATGGCTTCGCAGGAGAACCGTCACTACAGGAGGCGGAATCTTCATCGCAAGCGGTTTGTAGGAGCATTTCTGCGGACTCGGGGACGTCCACATAGTAGTTGAGTTTGGCAGCGGAATCGAGGAGGACGAGCATGGATTTGGAATCCTCGCGTTTTTTGAGCGCATAGATGCGTGCGACCGCTTCGGGATTCGTAGCGTCACAGCCAATTCCCCACACAGTATCTGTGGGGTACACGATGATTCCTCCTTGTCGCAAGACGCGCAGAGCTGCTTGTAAGTCTTCTTTGTCGTACCGCATAAAAATTGCGCAATTTGGGTGCAAAATTACTAAAAAAAAAGCAAAAAAACAAAGAAAATGCAGAAAATCGACGAATTAAATCAAAAAAATCGCGGAATATTTGGTTATTTGGAAAAATTGTAGTAATTTTGTAGCCCCTTAAGTAGCGCGCGTCCGTGAGGCACGCATGTATGCGAAAAATATAGGAGTAAATTAAAACAAAAACAATAAAAAAATTAAACAAATGAAAGAGTTAGATTTAACTAAGTATGGTATCAAGGGCGCAACGGTAATTGCACACAACCCTTCTTACGAGTACCTCTTTGCAGAGGAGACCAAACCTGAGTTGACCGGTTATGCTAAAGGTCAGAACACCGAGCTCAACGCGGTAAACGTTATGACCGGAATCTACACCGGTCGTTCGCCGAAGGACAAATACATCGTTATGGACGAAAACTCGAAGAACACCGTTTGGTGGACCACCGAGGGCTACAAGAACGATAACCACCCGATGTCCGAGGACGTATGGGCAAAAGTGAAAGAGCTGGCTATCAAAGAGCTGAGCGGCAAGAACCTCTATGTAGTAGATGCTTTCTGCGGCGCAAACAAAGACACCCGCATGGCTGTTCGCTTCATCGTTGAGGTAGCATGGCAGGCTCACTTCGTAAAGAACATGTTCATTCGGCCGAGCGAGGAAGAGCTGGCTAACTTCGAGCCGGACTTCGTGATCTATAATGCTTCGCTCGCTAAAGTAGAGAACTTCAAAGAGCTCGGTCTGAACAGTGAGACTTGTGTGGCTTTCAACACTACGAGCCGTGAGCAGGTTATCCTCAACACCTGGTATGGCGGTGAGATGAAGAAAGGTATGTTCTCAATGATGAACTACTACCTGCCGCTGAAAGGCATCGCTTCGATGCACTGCTCCGCTAACACCGACATGGAAGGCAAGAACACCGCTATCTTCTTTGGTCTCTCCGGAACCGGTAAGACCACTCTGTCCACCGACCCGAAACGTCTCCTTATCGGCGACGACGAGCACGGATGGGACGATCAGGGTGTCTTCAACTTCGAGGGCGGTTGCTATGCCAAGGTTATCAACCTGGACAAAGAGTCCGAGCCGGACATCTACGCTGCTATCCGTCGTAATGCCCTTCTGGAGAACGTAACCGTTGACGCAGAAGGTAAAATCGATTTCGCAGACAAGAGCGTGACCGAGAACACCCGTGTTTCCTATCCGATCAACCACATCGAGAAGATTGTTCGTCCGATCTCTGCAGGTCCTGCAGCAAAGAACGTGATCTTCCTCTCTGCTGACGCATTCGGCGTACTGCCTCCTGTATCAATCCTTACTCCGGAGCAGACGAAATACTACTTCCTGAGCGGCTTCACCGCTAAGTTGGCAGGTACCGAGCGTGGTATCACCGAGCCGACCCCGACTTTCTCGGCTTGCTTCGGCCAGGCATTCTTGGAGCTCCACCCGACCAAATACGCAGAGGAGCTGGTTAAGAAGATGGAGAAATCCGGTGCGAAAGCATATCTGGTTAACACCGGTTGGAACGGAACCGGCAAGCGTATCTCGATCCGCGACACCCGTGGTATCATCGACGCTATCCTTGGTGGCGACATCCTGACCGCTCCGACGAAGAAGATCCCGTATTTCAACTTCGAAGTACCGACCGCACTTCCGGGCGTTGATCCTGCTATTCTTGATCCGCGTGACACGTACGCTGACGCAGCTCAGTGGGAGGAGAAAGCAAAAGACCTCGCAGCTCGCTTCATCAAGAACTTCGACAAATACACGTCGAACGAAGCAGGCAAGGCACTCGTTGCTGCAGGTCCGCAACTTTAAATAAATGATACAAAGAGAAATTACAACTATGCAAAACAAAGGACTTGTTAGAATTCTGGCGGTGTGCCTTGCGTTGGTATGCGCCTTCTACCTGTCGTTCTCTCTGGTGACGAGCCACTATGATAAGAAAGCAAAAGAGTACGCAGGTGGTGACGATGCGAAAGAGTACCTTTATCTGGACTCGATAGCAGCGGAGAAAGTATGGTTTGGTTACACCCTGAAAGAGTGCCGCGAGAAAGAGATCAATCTCGGTCTGGACTTGAAGGGTGGTATGAACGTGACGATGGAGGTGTCTGTACCGGACATTCTCGATGCGTTGAGCGGTCATAACGAGACACCTAACTATAAAGAGGCTCTGGCACGTGCAAAACAGAAACAGAAATCCAGCGGTACCGATTTCGTGACGTTGTTCATTGAGTCGTACCGTGAGGTGGATCCGGATGGCCAGTTGGCTTCTATCTTCTCGACCTTCGAGTTGAAGGACAAGGTGACGCTGAACTCGACCAATTCAGAGGTCGAGAAAGTGATCCGCGAGGAGGTTGACGGTGCTATTCAGAACTCGTTCAACGTGCTCCGTACGCGTATCGACCGTTTCGGTGTTGTTCAGCCGAATATCCAGAAACTGGCTCAGCCGGGTCGTATCCTGATTGAGCTGCCGGGTATCAAAGAGCCGGAGCGTGTTCGTAAACTGCTTCAGGGTTCGGCTAACCTGGAGTTCTGGGAGACCTATGAGGCTTCCGAGCTCCTGCCGATATTGGCGCAAATCAACCGTGAGTTCGCTGCTACGAACGTAGCTGAGGCTGGAGAAGAGGCAAAAGCAGCAGAGGTTGCTGAGGCTCCGAAGGCCGAAGAGGCTCCGAAAGCAGAGGAAGGTGAACTCGCTGATTTGGTTGATAATTTAGGCGCAGACAGCGCTGCCGTTGAGGCTGATCAAGAGGCTCAGTTGGCAGAGTACAAGAAGAACAACCCGTTGTTTGCTATCCTCAATCCGTCCATCAACCAAGCCGGTCAGGCTTATCGTGGTCCGGTGATTGGTACCGTTCATTATGTGGATACCGCCAAGGTAAACGCGATGCTGAACTCGCAGATTGCGAAAGCTGTTCTGCCGCGTGACGCTCGTTTCTACTGGACAGTAAAGGCTATTGACGAGGCAGGTAGTTACTACCAACTCGTAGCGCTGAAGGCACAACGTGATGGTCGTGCTTCGTTGGAAGGAGATGTGATCACCGACGCTCGTGCAGACTTCTCGCAGCTGAGCGCTTATGCCAACGTATCAATGAGCATGAACGCTGAGGGCGCTAAGACCTGGCAGCGTCTGACCAAAGATAACATCGGCAAATCCGTGGCAATCGTGTTGGACGGCTATGTATATAGCTTCCCGACCGTGCAAAACGAGATTGCAGGTGGCAACAGCCAGATCACCGGTAACTTCACTGTAGAAGAGGCCAAAGACTTGGCTAACACTTTGAAATCCGGTAAGATGCCGGCTCCTGCCCGCATCATCGAGGAGAGTGTAGTTGGTCCGTCTCTGGGTCGTGAGGCTATTCAATCGGGTCTCTGGTCATTCGTCCTGGGCTTCTGCCTGATTCTGATCTACATGATCTTCTATTATGGCTGGATTCCTGGTCTCATCGCAGACTTTGCACTGGTTTGCAACGTCTTCCTGTTGTTAGGTATCTTGGCTTCTTTCTCTGCAGTCCTGACCCTTCCGGGTATCGCCGGTATCGTCTTGACGATGGGTTGTGCGGTCGATGGTAACGTGCTTATTTATGAGCGTATCCGTGAGGAGCTGAGGGCCGGCAAGGGTATGCGTAAAGCTATCGAGGATGGTTTCAAGGGTGCTATCTCTGCCATCGTAGATGCGAACGTGACTTCGTTCCTGACAGGTGCTATCTTGGCAATCTTCGGTTCCGGTCCTATCAAAGGCTTCGCCGTAACCTATATGATCGGTATTGTCTCTTCGTTCCTGACGGCTGTGTTCATCACCCGTCTGTTGCTCGAGGACTACAGCAAGCGTGAGGGTGCAAAGGAGTTGAGCTTCACCACCTCGTTGATGAAGAACTTCCTGCAGAATGTACACTTCAATTTCGTGGCTGCTCGCAAATGGGCTTACTGTCTCTCCGGTGCTCTGGTGATCTTCGCGATCTTGGGTCTGGAGCCGCATATCTTCGGTAAACTGAACCTCGGTATTGACTTCTCCGGTGGACGTAACTACGTAGTTCGTTTTGATAACAGCATCAACACCCAGGATGTTCGCGAGAGTTTGGAGAATACCTTCAAAGCAACGTTGGAAGACGGTGAGACCTTCGGCCTGAACGTAATCACCTATGGTAACGATGCCAACCAGGTACGTATCTCCACCAACTATCGTATCCAGGAGGAGACCGCTGAGGCTGACGAGCAGATCGAGGCATTGCTCTATGAGGGCTGCAAGCCGTTCTTGGGTGAGGGAATCACCTTCGATGACTTCCGTTCTACCGATTCGAATGCTTCTGTAGGTATTATGTCGAGCCAGAAAGTAGGTCCGGCAATTGCTGACGATATCAAGACCAGTGCTGTTTGGGCTGTGCTCGCAGCGCTTGTAGTAATCTTCCTTTACATCCTGCTCCGATTCCGTAACTTCGCTTACTCGGTAGGTGCATTGACCGCATTGGCTCACGATACAGTAATTGTGCTGGGTCTGTACGCTATCCTGTGGAAGATCATGCCTTTCTCCATGGAGATCGACCAGGCATTTATCGCAGCGATCCTGACTGTAATCGGTTATTCAATCAACGATACCGTGGTCATTTTCGACCGTGTTCGTGAGTACAACAGCTTGTATCCGAAGCGCGAGCGCTTGCAGAATATCAACGATGCGTTGAACAACACCTTGAGCCGTACGTTCTCGACCTCAATGAGTACGTTCGTCGTATTGTTGGCGATCTTTATCTTCGGTGGCGAGACCATCCAGGGCTTCGTATTCGCACTTCTTGTAGGTGTGATCGTCGGTACCTATTCGTCTCTGTTCATCGCTTCACCGATCGCTTATGACATTCAGTTGGCGCAAGCTCGCCGTGCTGAGAAGAAGGCAGAATTGAAGAAATAATGGCTCGCAAGCAAGCACAGACCTGTTCTTTCTGCGGTCGTCCGATGCCGGAGATGTTCGCCGGTGAGCGTGACAATGCCATGATATGCAGCGATTGTATCGAAGCAGGGCATCGTATCTTGGCGTCCCGACCGAGGGTAAGTTCGCTCCAAGGTGATGACCTGAGTTTGGAGACATTGCCGACACCGCAGGGGATAAAGGATTTTCTGGATCAATACGTCATCGGCCAGGAGGAAGCAAAACGCTTCCTCTCGGTCGCTGTGTATAACCACTACAAACGTCTGTTGCAGGACAAAAGCGAAGACGATGTGGAGATAGAAAAGAGTAATATTCTTCTGGTCGGTTCTACGGGAACGGGCAAGACGCTGCTGGCTCGTACAATCGCTAAACTGCTGAAAGTGCCGTTTGCGATAGGTGATGCCACCGCATTGACGCAAGCCGGTTATGTCGGCGAGGACGTAGAGTCGTTGCTGGTTCGGTTGTTGCAAGATGCAGAGTATGATGTCACAAAGGCGCAAAGAGGTATCGTCTTTATCGATGAAATCGACAAGATTGCCCGTAAATCGGAGAATATGTCCATCACTCGGGATGTGAGCGGTGAGGGCGTTCAGCAGAGCCTTTTGAAGATGCTGGAGGGGTCTATTGTCAATGTGCCGCCTCAAGGAGGCCGCAAGCACCCAGACCAGGAGCTGATTCATGTGGACACGCATAATATTCTCTTTATCTGCGGTGGGGCTTTCGATGGCATTGAGCAGAAGATAGCCCAACGCTTGCATACCCAGGTAATCGGTTTCTCGGCTCAAGCAGAGGCTGAACGCATAGATAAGAATAATCTGTTGCAATATATCGCTCCGCAAGATCTGAAATCTTTTGGTTTAATCCCGGAGATTATCGGTCGTCTGCCTGTGTTGACTTATCTGCAACCTTTAGATAGAAAAGCCCTGCGCAACATTCTGACGGAACCTAAAAATGCATTGACCAAACAGTACGAGAAACTGCTGGCGATGGATAATGTGACGCTTACTTTTGACGAAGAAGCGTTGGATTATATCGTGGACAAGGCGCTCGAGTATAAGCTTGGCGCACGTGGTCTGCGAGGGTTAATGGAGACGGTGATGATGGATCTGATGTTTGAATTACCGAATCATAAGAAAACCGGCGCACCGCAGAAGTTCACGGTTACCAAAGAATTTGCCCGTGAGAAATTAGAAAAGGCAGACTTCGTCCGACTTCAAAATGCAATATAAGAAGAATAAACGCGACTCGATTGAGCCGCGTTTGTTTTTTTAGAATCCGCTATATACAATCTCCAGTTTCATACCGTTCTTAGCCGACCGAATCTTCGTTGCGGAAACGGTTTGCTGCTGGCGAACGGAGGTAACGGCGGTGGCTGAGGTGGAGACCGTAGAGGTACCAATAGTAACGGGCACCAAGAGCATATTCAGCGTCGGATTATTATTCACCTCATATAAATTTTCCCTTAATATCTTATGCAATCTGTCGGTCAGGAAATCAGACATGTCGTACGAGTAGTAATAAATCGCATCCCCCACGGAGTCCACACCTTGCGTTAATGTTCCCAATAGCGCGCAAGTATCCGAAGGCAATTCCTTGTTGACGAAGAACCGCTCAAGGCTCTCCTCACGAATCAGCAACATGTTTGATGCCGGTTGAATCCAGTCATTATAGGTCTTGTCGCTGGTCGAACCGGTGAATTTATTCTCCACGCTCACGCGTACTTCTGCCTTGTTGACGTACGGCCATTTGACGGTGTCTCCCGTCAGCGGGTCACGCATGTTTTGAATGATCGTGTCCGCAATCTCTTTTAATGGGAATTGCAGGCGCGTATATACGCACGCGGGCGCGATTATATAATTATAGGTGTCGGAGTCATTTTGCAGTTTCTCGACCAAATCTTTTTTATCTTCGTAGTAGAGATGGTTCACAGTGCGCACTTCGGAGTTGGCATAAAAAGCCTTGAAATCATGCACCACGGTGTCCCGGCCGGCCTTATTATACCCGAAACGGTAGTAAACACCCAACGCGATATCGGAGATATTAAGAATAGTGGACGAACCGAAGGAGGTCTCTATCAAGAGTCCTTTGAAGGCCTCATTGAAGGTCTTTTGGTCGGTAAAGGAGCGGATTGAAGCAAACTCCTGCATAAAGTCATCATTCACTCGCATCCTCACCATGGGCGAATAAGTGCCGTCGTTATTCTGAATGGAGTCGAGTTTTTCTGAGGCAATCACAATGCGGTGATTTGTCAAGATACTCTTTTCCCGAGAGCAATAGTCGCTGATATTCAAGTCTGTGGGATAAGTGCCGGAGTATTGGAAGGTCTGCTTGTCCATAAGATAAGCATTTACCGCAATCGGAGAGTTCGGGTCTCCTTCCCAGCTGGAGTAATACATAAACAGACAGATAGAATCTACCGAATCCACCGCAAAATCTGCGGGATACGAGTAGCCTTCCGGACAAGCTAATTGCGTTAAGATAGATGCTCTAAGAGTTCCGTAGTCCGTCTCTATCTCGCCTAAGAGAAAAGAGTCCGCCTGAGAGATGATGGCGTCGCAACTATCCACGACGGACGAGATAGTAAATGTATCTGCTAACACGAAAATCTTGTCATCCGCATCCAAAACAGACTGACCGGTTGTCGCTACATCGTCCTTACACCCGGTCCACAAGCCCATTATAGCCGCCAAAAACACTATGAAAACAATGCGTTTACTCATTCCCCTCTTGTTGCAACAACGTTTGATAAAACTCCCATTGACGGGCACATGAATCATTCAAATCTTCCTTTGCTTCGTACGGCAAAATAGGTTTGCCTTTGGTCTCCGCGTAATTAGCCACACGCTGATTGACTTTCGGCGTTGCATAGACGATAGCATCCGAATAATCCACCGCCAGACGCAGTAATTCCTCGTATCCAACGGGGAAATCCGCAATGGATCGCACATCCGTGTTGGTGATGCCATCAATGCGCAGTTTGTCCGAAAACTTCGTGGAGAAAGGCTTTTGGTATTCGTTATCGTCTAACATGAGTACGATTTTGGAATGCGCGAAGAACGGTTCGTCATTGAAAGCCTTCTTGAGATAAAGCGGCGCTAATGCACTCATCCATCCGGAGCAAACAATGATATCCGGTGTCCAGCGCAGTTTCTTGACGGTCTCGATGGCTCCGCGTGCGTAAAAAATCACGCGATCGTCATTGTCGGCATACTCCACACCATTCTCATCGGCCACACCTTTGCGGCGATGGAAAAGATCATCGTTGTCGATGAAATAAATCTGGATTCTTGCCGTTTGAATCGACGCAACTTTAATCAGAAGTGGATGATCGGAATCCTCGATGATTAAGTTCATACCCGAGAGTCGAATCACTTCGTGTAACTGGTTTCTACGTTCGTTAATCTCGCCAAACTTCGGCATGAAAGTACGCGTCTCATAACCGTGCGCCTGAAAGTATTCAGGTAACTGACGATTAAGCAGACGAATGGGATTTTCCTCTGCCAAATAAGGGGTAATCTCCTGCGAGATAAATAGGATGCGTTTCGGCTCTTTCATAGACAAAATACATTTTCGCAATGCAAAGGTACGAAAAAAAATTGACATATTAAAAAAAAATGTAAAAAAAGTGACGAAAAATTTTATTTTTCGACTAATTTTGA
The DNA here is from genome assembly GCA_945828585.1 of uncultured Bacteroidales bacterium. Classification (GTDB taxonomy): domain Bacteria; phylum Bacteroidota; class Bacteroidia; order Bacteroidales; family Paludibacteraceae; genus Colicola. The sequence continues at coordinate 10,635 of CALZRN010000015.1, forward strand.
CTATCTTTGCACGTTTTTTGGCAAATTAAATATAAAATTATGCAAATAGTTTCTACAAAAACAGAGTTACAAACTCTTGTGAAGGCTTGTAAGGAGAGCCACAAAACAATCGGCCTGGTGCCCACAATGGGGGCGTTGCACCAAGGTCACGCTTCGCTCGTAAAACGGGCCGTTGCTGACAATGACATCTGCGTTGTTTCGGTCTTTGTTAATCCTACACAATTTAATAATAAGGAGGATTTGGCAAAGTACCCGCGTAACATTGAGCGCGATGCGGAACTGCTGAGTTCCATCGGAGCAGATTACGTCTTTGCGCCGATGCCGGAGGAGATGTATTCGGCGGAAGAAATGAATACGACTTTTGCGTTCGATTTTGCCGGCCTCGATCAGGTCATGGAAGGTAAAATGCGTCCAGGACATTTCAACGGAGTAGTGCAAGTGGTGAGCCGCTTGTTCTATCTTGTTCAGCCGGATAAAGCCTATTTCGGAGAGAAGGATTTCCAGCAATTAGCGATCATTCATCACATGGTAGAGCACAGCTCTATGGCCGGTACATTCGGAAATCTGCAGATTATCGACTGTCCTATTGTCCGTGAGGAATCCGGTCTGGCGCTTTCCAGCCGTAATGAACGTCTTTCTGCAGCAGAAAAAGAAACGGCTCTGGCTATCTCGAAAACGCTTTTCGAGTCGTTGAAATGGGCAAGAGAAGCAACAGCAACCGCTTCATCCCCACACCAAAACCTCGCTCACGCCGTTGCTGCCGTCCGGCAACGCGTGATGGATACCATCAACGCCGTTCCCGGTCTGGAAGTGGAGTATTACGAGATTGTGGATCAGACGACACTTCTTCCGACGGACACCTTCGAGCATGCTATAGGATGCGTCACCGTGTATTGCGGCCCGGTGCGCCTGATTGATAACATCAAATACGAATAACCTTTCCATTGAGATTCAGTAAGTCTATTCCCGACGGTCAACCGACGGTCAACCGACGGTCAAGGCTAACGTAAGTACAATGCTACACCCTCATAAGAACCCGTGAAAATCGTTTTTGATCAACATATTCCTTTTCTTTTGGAAACCATCCGGCGTGAATGGCCGGAAGTGCAAATTTATCCGATGAAACCGGAGAAAATCGATGCTTCCACCATTCGCGATGCCGATATTCTAATTGTCCGCACGCGAACCAAAGTGAATGAGCCATTACTGAAAGGGTCAAACGTGCAGTTGGTTTGTACGGCTACCATCGGTTATGACCATATTGATACTGATTATTGCGAGTCTCACGGAATACGGTGGATGTCTTGTCCCGGATGCAACGCACAGGCTGTATGCGATTATATTGAGGAAGCCATCGATGAGTACGTCCAGGCATCCACTCCCGTTTTGCCGCTAACCATCGGTGTCGTTGGCGTCGGGCATGTAGGAAGCAAAGTGGCAGCGATGGCAGAGCGGAAAGGAATGAAAGTCCTCCTTAATGACCCACCAAAAGGAATTGGCGTTTCTCTCGATAAAATCGGAAGGATTAGCGATATTATCACCTTCCATGTGCCGCTTAAGAACTCTCCGGAAGAGTATCCTACGTATCACCTTTGCGACGAAGCGTTTCTGGCAAAATGTAAGCCCGGAGGACTGATCATCAATGCTGCCCGTGGAGGCGTGGTGGACGAGGAGGCCTTGTTACGCAGCGGGCATCCTTTCATCTTAGACACTTGGGAAGGAGAACCGGATATCAATCCTGCCGTTTTGAACGGTGCTTTTCGCGCTTCCATGCACATCGCCGGCTACTCAGTGGAAGGCAAACGAAACGCATCGCAAATGTGTCTGAATGCTATCGCAGAGCAGTTCTCGCTCCCGAAGATTAATCTGTCGGCTTACCCGTATCGTGGTGTCTCGGCGGCTCCCAAAAATGGCGAACTATGGCTTGATACCATATCTCGCTCTCTCAAGGCGCATCCTGAGAATTTTGAGGCTTTGCGCAAGGACTATCCGTTAAGAGAAGGGTAGTTTTGCGCTCGATAGTACAATTTATGGGCTAAAAGTGCTGTTTTTTTTGCATATATGCAAATTTTTTTGTACCTTTGCGCCCGATTTGAAAAAAGTAATTGATAACAAACAGAATAAATGGCAAATTTTCAGAAGTTGACTCCTCGTTCGGAGGATTATTCAAAATGGTACAATGAGTTGGTCGTCAAGGCCGATTTGGCGGAGCAGTCTGCTGTCCGTGGATGTATGGTGATTAAGCCTTACGGTTACGCTATCTGGGAGACTATCCAAGCAGAATTAGATCGTCGTTTCAAAGAGAAAGGGGTAAAAAATGCCTATTTCCCCCTCTTGATTCCGAAATCCTTCCTCAGCCGTGAGGCGGAGCATGTGGAGGGTTTCGCCAAAGAGTGTGCAGTCGTGACCCATCACCGCTTGATGAACGACCCCAATGGCAAAGGCGTAGTGGTAGATCCACAGGCAAAGTTGGAGGAAGAGCTGATCATCCGTCCGACTTCGGAGACCATCATCTGGAGTACTTACAAGAACTGGATCTCGTCGTACCGCGACCTGCCTATTCTCTGCAACCAGTGGTGTAATGTGATGCGTTGGGAGATGCGTACGCGTCTCTTCCTGCGTACTGCCGAGTTCCTCTGGCAGGAAGGACATACTGCCCATGCCACCAAGGAGGAGGCAGAGGATTACGCACGTCAGATGTTGGATGTCTATGCGGATTTTGCGGAGAGTGTGATGGCGATCCCTGTTGTCAAAGGTGTCAAGTCTCCCAACGAGCGTTTCGCGGGCGCGCTGAATACCTATTGTATTGAGGCGATGATGCAGGATGGCAAAGCGCTGCAAGCCGGTACGTCGCATTTCTTAGGTCAGAATTTTGCGAAATCCTTTGACGTGCAGTTCCTCTCCAAGGAGAATAAATATGAGTATGTATGGGCTACCTCGTGGGGCGTCTCGACGCGTCTAATGGGTGCGCTCATTATGACCCACTCTGATGATAACGGACTGGTTCTGCCGCCGCATCTGGCGCCGATTCAGGTAGTCATCGTCCCGATTTTCAAGAAACAGGAGGATCTGGATAAACTCCTCGCCAAACTGAACCCGATTGCCGACCAACTGAAAGCCCTCGGTATTCGCGTCAAGGTAGATGCTGACGAGAAATATACACCGGGTTACAAGTTCGCTGACTACGAATTGAAGGGTGTACCTGTTCGTCTGGCGATGGGTGGTCGTGATCTGGAAAACGGTACGATTGAGATAGCACGCCGTGATACCCAGACCAAAGAGACCATTTCTATCGATGGAATCGTGGAAATAGTGAAGAATCTCTTGGAGGAAATACAGGAGAACCTCTTGCAAAAAGCACTCGATTTCCGGATTGCCAACACCCGTGAAGTGAATAGCTACGACGAGTTTAAAGAGGAACTCAAGAAAGGTGGCTTCCTCCTTGCCCATTGGGACGGCACGCCGGAAACTGAGCAGCGCATCAAGGATGAGACGAAAGCAACTATCCGTTGCATCCCTCTGGCTGATCTGCCGGGTCATCATAACGAACCGGGCAAGTGCATCCTGACCGGAAAACCCTCTGCGGGACGCGTTATTTTCGCCCTGAATTATTGATTGGCACAATATTTGTCAGTAGCCTTGTGAAATGAAGCGACTACTGCACATAGTACTGGTTTTGGCAGTGAGCATGAATATGTTCGCTGCCTCTCAGTATATGGACTCATGCGCCATCACCATCCGCGATGGCGACACACTTTATATGGCATGGCTGCACGAGGTATGGGTCTATCCGCCGATGAAATTTAAGAACAAGAAGCAGGAGAAATTCTACTGGCGAACCGTGCGGGATGTGAAAAAATGCCTGCCTTATGCCAAAATGATCAGAAAAGATATGGAATACGCGGATCAGGAGTTAGCCAAACTGCCCGATAAGAAAAGCCGCAAGAAATGGTGGCGCGCCTTCGAAAAGCAGCTATTTAAAAAATACGAGAAGGATTTCCGGGGGATGTATGCCTCCCAAGGAATGATGCTCATGAAACTCATGGATCGCGAGACAGACCGAACGAGCTATGAACTCATCAAGCAATACAAAGGAAAAACCTCTGCTAATTTCTGGCAGTTTGTCGCCAAACTGTTCAAGAATGATCTGAAAGAAGAGTACGATGCGTCCGATAAAGACCGAATCGTCGAGCGCGTTATCAATTTAGTGGAAGCGGGCCAACTATAGGCTCGTTTCTACTCCTTCTTCCTCCTCCTTGTCGTCTATCTTCTCCTGGATGATATTTCGCCGCGTAAGCAGCATCGCTTGCAGCACTATCGCCGGCCAGATGGCTGCAAAATTTGGATATAGAGTAACATAATGCTGGTCGGTCATCCGGAAGGCATATACGATCATCAAGATATAAAAAAGCCCCGCTGCAGCAACGGAAAAAAGGACCAACGTCATTCGTCCTCTATAACTGAAAAAGCACAGCAGACACAGAATACTGCCCCACAACATCGCCTTGCTGCAATAATACAACCCTTTCACAGACATGACCTCCACCACTTCTTCAGCTCCGGTACTTAGTTCCCTTTGGGTCACGATAAACTGCTTCTGGTCCTCCATGCAGAAACTGCGGGTATATAATATACCCCTGTCGCTCTGAAAATTAAATACCGGTCTTGTGCCTAATAAAGCGGCAGCGATGATGGCGATGGCCATATAGACCCAGCGTCTGAGCATGCGAGGAGGAATGATAGATTTTTTCTGTTCCATAAGTAAGCAATTATTTTTCGTTCATGTGTAATTTTCGACGGGAGACTAAAAGCACGATGACTGCGGTGATAGCAGAGAGAGTGTCGCTAACGGGAATCGACCACCATACGCCGTCCAACGGATCTGCAAAAACAGCCGGCAGAAACAACGCCAGCGGAATGAGATAAATCACCTGACGCGTGAGACTCAGGAAAATTGCTTTTCCCGCTTTGCCTATGGAGGTGAAGAGGTTTCCCGTAACCATCTGAAAACCAATAATCAGCATCGTAGAGCAGATGATTCGCATCGGGCGAATCGTCCGGTTAATCAATTCAACGTCATGTGTAAAAATTCGCGTCATCGCCTCCGGGAAGCATTCTCCTAAAATAAACGCGATGCCCATGACACTTGTCGCATAAAGGCATGTGAGATAGAACGACCGCAACATCCGATCGTAATGTCTGGCGCCGTAGTTATACCCCGCAATCGGTTGCATCCCCTGATTCAGACCCATCACAATCATCGCAAACACAAACGTCAGACGGTTGATCACCCCATAAGACGCAATCGCCAAATCTCCTCCGAAAGCCTTCAGTTGATTATTGATAATAATAACTACAAAACAATGCGCGATATTATACAGGAACGGCGACATTCCGATCGCCAACGCACGGAAGGTGATGTGCTTGTTCAACCGCCAAATACCCCGATGAAATCGAACTAATTCGTTCTTGTCCAGGAATTTTGTAAACTGCCAGATAACAGCTACCGCTTGACTCAAAACGGTCGCCAAAGCAGCTCCCCGAACGCCCATATCTAAACCGAAAATGAAAATCGGATCTAAAATCACATTGATCACTACCGCCACTATCGTTGCCGTCATGGAGAATCGCGGGTGACCTGCAGAGCGAAGCATGGCGTTCAAACCGAAATAAATGTGCGTCAGAATATTGCCATACAAGATGATCTCCATGTACTCATGCGCGTAAACTAAGGTGTCCTCGCTTGCGCCAAAAGCCATCAGAATAGGGTCTAACCAGATCAAACCGACTGCCATGACAATAGCGGAAAGGATGATATTCATCACAATCACATTCCCCAACACCCGATTTGCTTTCTCGTAATCTTTCTCCCCAAGGTAAATAGCCAATAGCGACGAAGCGCCCACGCCCACAAGGCTTCCGAAGGCTGCGCAGATATCCATAAAGGGCTTGGCTACCGTCAATGCGCCTAACGCCAATGCCCCGCAGCCATGACCGATATAAATCGTATCGACGATGTTATACAGCGAAGTAGCCGTCATGGCGATGATGGCAGGGAGGGCGTATTTGAATAGCAGTTTATGTACCGGCGCGGTGCCGAGTTCGGCGGTCTTATTCATTCGTCAAGGCCTGGGCGATTTGTTCGAAGGCAGCTGCGGCCGGATGACCGACTTGCAAAGCGATAGGAGTGCCTTCATCGCCTCCTTCGCGAATGGATTGTACTAACGGAATCTGCCCCAATAATGGCACATCCAGCTCTTCAGCCAGTTTTTTTCCACCGTCTTTGCCAAAAATAAAATACTTGTTTTGCGGCAATTCAGCCGGTGTAAACCATGCCATATTCTCGATGAGACCGAGGATTTTGACATTCACTTTCTCGTTGCGGAACATCTCTACGCCTTTGCGGGCATCTACCAACGCCACCTCTTGAGGCGTCGTCACGACGATCACTCCGGTCAGATGTAGCGATGAAATCAGGGTTAAATGAATATCGCTCGTTCCTGGAGGCAGGTCGATAAGGAAATAATCCAACTCACCCCAATGAGCATCTTCTATCAGCTGTTTCAGGGCATTCGATGCCATTCCGCCACGCCAGATAACCGCTTGTTTCGGATTAACAAAGAACCCGATGGAAAGCATCTTCACACCATACTGTTCAATAGGCTCAATGAGCGTTCTTCCTTCGATTTCAACGGAGTATGGACGGCAATCTTCCGTGTGGAACATCTTCGGCATGGAAGGTCCGTGGATGTCTGCATCTAACAGTCCTACGCGGTAACCCGCTTGCGCCAATGCCACCGCCAGATTCGCTGTCACGGTCGATTTGCCTACTCCGCCTTTGCCGCTATGTACGGCGATAATCTGTTTGGCATGAATAGGCGAATCATGTTGCTCCGGAGACTCATTGTGCTTCACAAACTTCGTGTGAATCTGCGCTTGGATATTAGGATCAACATACGTCTGCAAAGCCACTTCCGTCGCTTTCAACACAGATTTCATAAACGGATCATTGTCCTTCTGAAAAATCAAAGAGAAAGATACCTCAAACCCCGAGATACGAATATCGTCCTCCAGCATTCCGCTTTCTATCAAGTCTTTCCCGGTTCCCGGATAGCGCACATGGCGCAAGGCATCGATTATTTGTTGTGGATACATACGCGTAATTTTTCAAATTGCCTGCAAAGATACAACAAAATTCCCACATACGCAAATAATTTCGTAAAAAAATACGCGCGCGCTTGCATATGTCATAAAAAAGCAGTAACTTTGCAGCCGCTTTTATCGAGTGCGTGTTCGCACGAGAAAAACGGACGACTTTGTCGTTTTTACGGCTTGCAAATGATTAACAACCAAATATGAAGAAATTTAACGAGTACAAGAAATTAGATTTGCCCGCGCTGAGCAAAGAAGTGCTGGCTCAATGGGAGAAAGAAAATTTATTCGAAAAAAGTATCTCTACCCGCGAGGGACATCCGCAGTTCCTCTTTTTTGAAGGACCTCCTTCGGCAAACGGAATGCCGGGTATCCACCACGTCATGGCGCGTACCATCAAAGATACGTTCTGCCGTTTCAAAACCATGCAGGGTTTTCAGGTTCGCCGCAAGGCAGGATGGGACACCCACGGTCTGCCGGTAGAGTTGGGAGTGGAGAAGATGTTGGGTATCACCAAGGAGGATATCGGCAAGAAGATATCCGTCGATGAGTACAACGCTGCTTGCCGCCGCGAGGTGATGAAATATACCAAGGAGTGGACCAACCTCACCAAGCAAATGGGCTACTGGGTCGATCTCGACAACCCCTATATCACCTATGACAACAAGTATATCGAGACCCTTTGGTATCTCCTCAAGGAGCTCTACAAGAAGGGTTACCTCTATAAGGGTTATACCATTCAGCCTTATTCCCCTGCTGCCGGAACAGGTCTCTCGTCTCACGAACTCAACCAGCCCGGTTGCTACCGTGACGTCAAAGACCTGACTTGCACGGCCCGCTTTACGGTGAAACCTTCTTCCCTCCCTCGTGGGGAGGGGCAGGGAGGGGTTCCTACTTATATCATCGCCTGGACAACAACCCCTTGGACGTTGCCTTCGAATACAGCCCTTTGTGTCGGCCCGAAGATCGATTATGTAGAAGTGGAGACGCCCGCCGGAGATCATATTATCCTTGCGGAAGCTCGCCTGAGCGCTTATCAGAAAGACCTCTGCGGAACAAACGAAGAAGGCAAACCCGTAGAGCCGAAAATTGTCGCTCGTTACAAAGGTTCCGAACTCGTCGGCCTTGAATACGAACCCCTTTTCCCGTGGGTGAACCCGGGCGAAGGAGCTTTCCGCGTCATCCCCGGCGACTACGTTACCACCGAGGACGGTACCGGTATCGTACATATCGCCCCCACTTTCGGAGCGGACGATAAGAAAGTAGCCGACGCTGCCGGCGTACCGGGTCTTTACATGCAGACCAAAAACAACGGACCGCGCCCGATGGTCGATTTCACCGGCAAATATTGGCGCGTGGAAGATCTCGACGAAGAGTGGTACAAAGCCAACGTCAACGACGAACTCTACCGCAAGTATGCCGGCAGATGGGTGAAGAACGCCTATGATCCGCAGTTCACCATCGACGGAAAGTACGATGAAACCGCAGCTTCTAAAGCCGAATCGCTCGATCTCCACCTCTGTCTGGAGATGAAAGCCGACGGACGTCTCCTCCGCACGGAGAAACACGTGCACTCGTACCCGCATTGCTGGCGTACCGACAAACCCGTCCTCTACTACCCGCTTGACTCTTGGTTCATCAAATCCACCAAAGCCCGCGAGGAGATGATTGCTCTCAACAAGACCATCAACTGGCAACCCGAAACCACCGGAACTGGACGTTTTGGCCAGTGGCTCAATAACCTCAACGACTGGAACCTCTCCCGCTCGCGTTATTGGGGAACACCGCTGCCGATCTGGCGTACCGAAGATGGTTCCGAGGAAATTTGTATCGGTTCCATCGCGGAATTGTTCGATGAAATCGAGAAATCTGTGAAAGCGGGCTTCATGCAATCGAACCCTTGGCCGAACCACAAAGTGGGCGATTACTCCAAAGCCAACTACGATCCTTCGGTTATCGATCTTCACCGTCCGTACGTGGACTCAATCATCCTCGTCTCCCCGTCCGGCAAACCCATGAAACGCGAACTCGATCTCATCGACGTGTGGTTTGACTCGGGCGCGATGCCGTACGCACAAAACCACTATCCCTTCGAGAACGCCGACCTGCCACGCACGGCAGACTTCATCTCCGAAGGTGTGGACCAGACCCGCGGATGGTTCTTCACGCTCCATGCCATCCACACGATGATCGAAGGTTCCGTGGCATACAAAAACGTCATCTCCAACGGTCTTGTACTTGATAAGAACGGCAACAAGATGTCTAAACGCCTTGGCAACGCCGTGGATCCCTTTGGCGCACTCGATACATACGGAGCCGATCCCGTCCGTTGGTACATGCTCACCAACTCTTCGCCGTGGGAAAACCTCAAATTCGATCCCGAAGGAGTCGATGAGGTCCGCCGTAAATTCTTCGGAACCCTCTATAACACCTATTCGTTCTTTGCGCTTTACGCTAATGTTGATCATTGGACGGTCGAATCTCGACAGTCAACCGACGGTCAACCGACGGTCAAAGCCAATGTTATACCCACGCAAGGACTCTCTGAGATCGACCGATGGATCCTTTCCAAGCTCAATTCGCTCATCCAAGAAGTGACCGAAGCCTACGAAGCCTACGAACCGACCAAAGCCGGACGGGCTATCTCGGATTTCGTGCAGGACGACCTCTCTAACTGGTATGTGCGCCTGAACCGCAAACGTTTCTGGGGCGGTGAGATGAACGCAGACAAACAAGCGGCTTACACCACCCTCTATACTTGTCTCAAGACCGTAGCCCAACTCATGGCGCCGAACGCACCGTTCTATGCCGACCGTCTCTACCGCGACCTCGCGGGTGAAACGGTACACCTCAGTACGTGGCCGAAAGCCGATGAGTCGCTCATCAACAAGACCCTTGAGCGCCAGATGTACCTCGCCCAGCAAGCGACTTCCACCATCCTTTCGCTCCGTAAACGCGCAGAGAAGAATGTGCGTCAGCCGCTCCAGAAAGCGGTCATCCCGACGCCGGATAGCGAGACCACCGATGCTCTTCTGCACGTCTCTGACCTCATCAAATCCGAGGTCAACGTCAAGGAACTTGTCATCGTTCCTGCTGAGCAATCGGAGATTCGTCTGGTCAAGAAGATCAAACCGAACTTCAAAGTCCTCGGTAAGAAAGTCGGCGCGAACATGAAAGCCCTCGCTGCCGCTATCAACGCTATGTCCCAAGAAGAGATTGCAAAGATGGAAACCGAAGGCGCTTTCGACTTTCGACTTTCGACTTTCGACTACACGATAGTGCCCGAGGATGTGGAAATTTTGACGGAAGACATGCCCGGCTGGTTGGTAGCCAATAACGGAATCCTTACTATCGCGCTGGACATCGAGCTGACGGATGAACTCATCGAAGAAGGTATCGCGCGTGAGCTGATCAACCGCATTCAGAACCTCCGTAAGTCCTCCGGTCTCGAGATAACAGACCGCATCGAGATCGAACTCGAAGACCGCCCGGAGATTCACAACGCTGTCCTCCATTGCGGAGATTACATCGCTTCTCAGGTTCTGGCTTCTAAATTGGAGCTGAAAGCTGAAGGCTCATGGCTGACAGCTATCGAGATGGACGGTTATAACGTGAATATTAACATCAAAAAAGCATAAAAGGATGAAAAAAGTATTGGTTTTTGCAGCGGTTTTAGCGATTGCAGCAGGTTTTGTATCCTGCCAAAGAGAAGCCTCCACTTTTGCCAAAGAAGACTTAATCGGCAGATGGCAAGCACCATCCGGCGACACCTTGCAGTTCATGGTCTTTCAGCCCGACCTCGCTCCGACGCCGGAAGGCTTAACGGGCGAGTTCCGTTATGGTTATGAGTGGGACATGAACGACCATAAAGGATGGGACGACAGCCAGGGTACGTATGAGGATTATCTCTTCATTCCCCTCGATGAAAACGGTGCTTTTCATGGTAATGGCTGGTTTGTTTGGAAACTTGAGCCCAACGGCGATTTCATCTATGTGAACTTTATGAATAACGGCGGTGCAGATATTCCGAAAAGCTACAAAGTGACCGTTTTAACCGGTTCCAGTCTGACTTATAAAGATGATTTCGGTACGACCCATTCATTTACGAAAGTAAAACAATGAAACGCGCTTTAAAAATCCTCGGCTGGACGCTTCTGAGTGTTGTCCTGGCGGTAGTGCTGGTAGCGAGTATTGCTATCTACGTCGTCTTCACGCCTGAGCGTCTGACACCTATTGCCCGTCAGGCAGCGGACAAGTTTATCACCTGTGAGCATGAGATCGGCGAAGTGGATTTGACCTTCTTCTCCACCTTCCCGCGTTTTGGTCTGCGGGCGAATGGGCTGCTGCTCATCAACCCCAAAGCTGGAGCGCAGAATGACACAATAGTGGAGGCAAAACATCTGGTTGCCACGGTAGATGTGATGGAGTTTTTTAACAACAAGAACCTCCATGTACACGAAGCGATTTTGGACGATGCCACCGTCAATTTCTACATAGCCGGGGATGGCACGACGAACCTTACAGACGTTTTTGTAACCTCACCCGACACGACAGAAGAAGACACTTCGGCTTTCTCCCTGCCCTTTGACGCCTTGCGTGTGGATGGACTCCGAATCAAAGCCAACGCCATAACTTTTCTCGATGAAAAGGACACAATCTGCGCTTCTCTTGGCTTAACCGAGTTGTCCGCTAAGGCAGAAAGTTGGGACGACATGTTGATCGCTTTGGAAGCCCAAGACGTCTGTGCAAACCTCAAAGGAGACTCCTACGCTGATTCCCTCCATGTGGAAATTTTGGCACCTTTGGCGATGAATCTCGACTCCATGCATTTTGCTTTCCGACGTGCCGAATTAGCGGTCAATGAGTTTGCTCTCGTATTGAGTGGAACAGCAGATATTCGCGATTCCATCGGTATAAATGCAGGGGTAGCCACGAAAGACAAATGGCAAATCCAACCGCTCTTGGCGCTCGTTCCGGCGAAGTTCACCTCCGCGTTGAAAGATATTGAGGTGGACGGTAAGGTCGCTTTGGAAGCGGACATCAAGGGCTTCTTGGGCGAAAACGCAATGCCGTTGATAAAAGCGCGTTTGACCTTAGAGGATGGCGAGGGAGCCTACAAACCTCTGCCGTACAAACTGCGGGATTTGGAACTCGATGCTGATGCTCTCTTGGATCTGAATAAGAAAGAACCTTCCTCCGTGACGATTCGTAATCTGGCAGCCAAGACCAAAGATAGCAGACTTTCTGCTACCGGATCAGTTAACGATCTAATGGGAAACATGTTGCTGGATTTGGCATTGAATCTCGACGCTAACCTGCCGGACTTCGCCTACTTCCTGCCGGATAGCATGACTCTCCTCGGACGTGCAAAAGGCTCGATGAAATCGAAGATATCTCTTGCTGACCTCACGGAAATGCGGCTCCATAAAGGACGCATCTCTGCGGACTTGGTTTTGGATGACATTCGCTATGAGCAGGACTCGATGATCGCTATCCTGCCACATAGTACGGCGAAGATCCAAATCCCGAACGCCTCACCTTCCCGCAAATCCGTCAATTGGGTGCGCGCAGAGATTGTGAGCGATAAGATTGATTTCGTCATGGGAGAGGGTACTCACGCCATGATTGATGCCCCGGTCCTCAAAGCCGAAGCAGCTAATGTCCTCAACAAAGAGCAGGAGTATTTCGCTTCGCTGGCTTTTGATGCCTTGGATGCAAAGTATGACACCATCCTCGCAGACCTGAAAGCCTCGGAGTTGGAGGCGTTCGTTAGTGGCGGACAGAAGATCAGCGCCAAACTCAAGACGCAAGCCTTAACAGCTTCCATGGGTGAAGAGCTGAAGGCAAAAACCGGCTCTCTGGCTTTAGAAGCAGCATCCCGCTATAATAAAGATGGCGAGAACGCGCTCCTCAAATGGAACCCGAGGCTGAAGATCAACCTCAAAGACGGCTTCCTGGACTTACCTTCCCGTCTGCCGGAAGCAGTCATCATCCCGTCTATAGAGTTTAAGTACTCCAACCGAGAGATGGCGATTGACAACAGCCGCATTGTGTTGGGTAACTCCGATCTGGAGCTAAAAGGTAATGTCCGAAACATCGGCAAATGGTTCCGCCACGAGGATATTTTACAAGGTGAGTTAGAGGTCGTTTCCAACCATTGTGACGCGAACCAACTTCTCGCATGGTTCTCTGCCGACAAAGGCGCCGAGGAAGAGAGTCCGTCAGCCGAAGGCGGTCTGTCAGCGAACGAGAGTGAGCGGTCTGTCAGCGATAGCGGTCTGTCAGGCGAAGCCGATCCATTTTTGGTTCCGACGGACGTAGATCTGACGCTCAGTACGCACATGCGGGAAGTGGATATTTTCACCCAGCATGCCAAGGACCTGAAGGGCGGAATCTACGTCAAGAACGGCAAGCTGATCTTGGATGAAGTGGGTTTTGTATGCCGTGCAGCCAAACTGCAGCTGACGGCGATCTACTCCACGCCGCGCCGCAACCACCTCTATTTAGGCTTCGACTACCACATGATTGATGTGGATATCGACGAGTTGCTGTCGATGATTCCGGATCTGGAGGAGATGGTTCCGATGCTTGCCTCCTTCAAGGGCGCAGCCCAGTTCCACTTGGCGGTAGAGACCTATCTCAATGAGAACTACAAACCGAAGATGTCCACCCTCCGTGGCGCTTCGTCGCTCACAGGAAAAGACTTGGTAGTACTGGATAGCGAGACTTTCTCGACGATTAGCAAACTGCTGATGTTCAAGAAGAAAACCGAGAACAAGATCGACTCCCTCAATGCGGAAATCACGATTTATAAGAACGAGATTGACGTCTATCCGCTTTGCGTGCAGATGGATAACTACATGGTGGCGCTCGGTGGACGGCATCGCACGGACATGACCTTCAACTACGACATCAACGTCCTTAGTCCTATTTATTTAGGCGTGCATGTAGGCGGTACGATGGATAACTTGCAGATCAAGTTAGCGAAATGCAAGTATGCTCAGGATTTCCGTCCACACTGGTACCAAAAGGCGGATACGCAATCCCTGGAACTCCGCCAGCTGATCAAGAAATCCATGGAGAAAAACGTCCGGATACAGTAATGATTTTTTTGTGTCTGTCGGGAAAAAGAGAGATTTATTTGCATAATTCAGAAAAAAGTTGTACCTTTGCAGGCAAAATTGACATGAAAGGAAATAAAACTATGGTTGCTACTAATCTTTCACAGACGGCTACACAGATGATTGTCAATATTGATGATCGTTCTATAGTGAATGATATCCGTCGTCTATTAACTCGCATTAAAGGTGTGAGTTCGGTACGCGTGCGCAATAATTATTATGAGAGCCGTGAGTTTTATCAGGATTTGGGTGCTGCTGAGCAAGATATAGCTAATGGTAAGGGCGTACGTGTGAGCAGTAAGCAAGAATTAGATGCTCTTTTCGCGTGAATACTTATTCTCGGAGATTAACCCATAAAGACAGAGTCGTGTACACAATATATGAAGATATAGTCGAAGTTAATATTCTTCAAATGGTCGGTCATTACGATGACAAATAAGCATGTAATAAGCAAAACAAATACAAAACCCCGCCTATGGCATAAAACAACAGACAAACAACATACATAAATAATAAAGCATTC
>CALZRN010000016.1 GCA_945828585.1 uncultured Bacteroidales bacterium
TCGGAGATCTCGGCGGTGGTCATGAACCGGCCTTCGCCGGCACGGGGGATGTCGATTTTCACCACTTTTAATAACGCCGTGCAATTATTTGTCGGATTTGCTCGGCAGAGAGATAAAACTGATACCCTACTGCTTCGTAGGCGTCCATAAACGAAAAGCCCTCTTCCGCTGTCAGATGCAGGAAGAGAGCCTAAATGGGTTTGGGGTTCTGAGGTTATGCCTTGAGTTCCTCGGGGAGGAGAGGCATGGCGCCGCGCCGGGTGCAGACGTAGGCAGAGACAGCGACGGCTTTCTCATGCGCCTCGCGGATGGATTTGCCGAGGAGGAGTTGGGCTACGAAAGTAGCGGTGAAGCTATCTCCGGCACCGATGGTGTCAGCCACCTGCACTTTGGGCGTAGCTACATAGCTCTCTTGGGAAGCCGTGAAGACATAAGAGCCGATGGCACCACAGGTGAGGATGAGCATGTCCAGCTCGTAACGCGCAATGAGTTCGCGGCAGATACAGCGGGTCTTCTCGGGGTCCTCGGCGATGAGGCGACCGGGAACGGTAGGTTCGCCAAGAAGCATGGTCGCTACGACATCGAGTTCCTCGTCATTGATCTTGAGCACATTCGCCCGCTGAAGGGATTCCGCGATCACTTCGGCGGTGTACCAAGACTGACGGAGGTTGATGTCAAAGACCTTGAGTGCATCCTCCGGCATAGCGTCCAGAATCGCTTGGATGGTCTCTCGGCTGGTTTGGGAACGCTGCGCGAGTGAACCAAAGCACGCGGCATGCGCCTGATGCGCGACCTCTAACATGCTGTTGGTGAGGGGGATGTGATCCCAGGCTACGCCGAGACAGATCTCGTATTGCGGTACACCTTTGTCGTCGAGGGTGACCTTGACCGTGCCGGTAGGTTGTTCTACGACGGGTAAGATATGATTGAGGTGCACTTTCTCGAAGGTATCTACTATCTCGTCACCGAGTTCGTCAGCGCCGATAGCGGAGATAGCGCATCCGTTGAGTCCGAACTGCGAGACATGATAAGCGAAGTTTGCGGGCGCGCCACCGAGTTTGCGTCCTTCCGGGAGGCAGTCAAAGAGCGCCTCGCCGATACCAATAACGTATTTTTTCATTATGCTCTGATTTTAATTGTCAAGAAGGTGAGATAAGCGGCACCGACAGCCATGACGAGGACGGCACCGAGGGAACCCATGATATCGGACATGACACCCATGCCAAGCGGGAAGATGGTACCTCCGAAGAGTCCCATGATCATCAGGCCGGAGATCTCGTTCTTGTGCTCGGGGTCGTGGTTGAGCGCCTGCGCAAAGCAGATAGGGAAGATATTGGAGTTACCGAATCCGACGAGGGCGATACCGATATAGAGGGCTGCCTGCGAATGGCTCACAGCGAGAAGGATCATCGCTGCGATGATCATGCATACGGAGATCGCGAAGAACACTTTCTCCGGGATGAGCCGCAGTATAGCCGATCCGGAGAGGCAACCGATGGTACGGAAGATGAAGTAGAGCGAGGTGGCAAATCCGGCAGCCGCCAAGTCCATCCCCAAACGCTCCATGAGGATCTTCGGCGCGGTAGTGTTGGTACCCACATCGATGCCCACATGGCACATGATGCCTAAGAAGCAGAGGAGGATGAATGGGTTGCCAAGCAGTTTGAAGCACTGCGCGAAGGAGGATCCTTTCGCTACCGGTTCCTCATGGATGGACGTGAACGCCAGCGCAAGGATAGCCACGATACCGATGATGGCATAGATCGGGAAGAGCACTTTCCACCCCAAGCCCATGTGCGGGATCGCCGCCGTAGCGCCCCACATAGCGATATACGGCGCGAGGAAAGAGGCGATCGCCTTGACAAACTGACCAAAGGTCAGCGTCGAGGAGAGGTTACCCGTGACGATATTAGACACCAGCGGATTGAGCGAAGTCTGCATAAGGGCGTTACCGATACCGAGGAGCGAGAAGGCGCAGAGCATGAGGCCGTAGCTCTCTCCGCAGAGCGGCAGGATGAGCGAAAGGACGGTGACGAGGATAGAGAGAAGGACGGTTTTCTTACGACCGATCTTATTCATCAGCATACCCGTCGGTACGGAGAAGATAAGGAACCAGAAGAAGACGAGCGAGGGCATGATATTCGCTTGCGCATGCGTCAGACCGAGGTCCTGCTGCACGTAGTTAGACGCGATACCCACGAGGTCCACAAAGCCCATGGTGAAGAAACAGAGCATCACCGACAGAAGGGCAAATTTGGAAGTTTTTGGAGTATTAGACATATTATAACGATTTAACGATTAACGAATGAATGTTTAACGGATATTATAGATCTTCGCTTCGCCGCCTTGTACCTCGAGATGGTTGTACGGCTCAGAGGGGAAGACGAGGTTTGTCATCGCCCAAGCGCCTTCGGCATCAAACGCCTCGATGGAGCAATGGTCGATAAAGAGGAGGACTTTGTATGTGTCGCGTTTGACGAAGAGCGGCGCGACCGTGTGGGCTGCAAAATCAAGAGAGAAAGAGCAGTCGCCCGAAGCGGTGCGGTCCATGGAGAAGGTGCGGCGGTGTACGTCCAGGTTCATGACCACTTTCTCTCCCTTGTCGTTGGAGAGCGTGATGAGTGCATCCTGTGAGCCATCAAGGGTCAGTTCGACGATACCGGCATCCGGCAGGTATCTGGTCTCCTCACCACGAAGCGCCAGAGACTCCTTGGACGGCACCGAACCCAAACGATACTCGCCTTCATCATCTATATAGAGGAATAAATCGCGGGCGATAGTATTCTGCGAACGGAAAGCGACGGTAGGCAGCACTTCTGCGTACTGCCAGTTAGACATCCATCCCATGGCTACTAAACGACCTTCAGGGGAGTTATGGAAAGTGAAAGTGGAGTAATTATCCTTGCCATAGTCGAGCCAGGGCATTTGCTCATTTTCATATTTACCATTTTCACATTTGAAGGTCTTGCCGTCCCAGTCACCTACGAAATACTGGGTAGCGGAGCCGCCGAACGGTCCACCGGGATTGATAGAAACGAGGAGGACGTATTTGTCGTTTATCTTCATTAACTCCGGGCACTCCCAGACACCGCCGTGTGCACCGAGATCTTTTCCAAAGGACGAGAGATAAGTCCAGTCCTTCAAGTTGGGCGAGCCATAGAAACGGATCTCCTGCTGGCAGGCAAGCGTCATCAGCCAATGGTCACCATCCCAAGTCACTTTCGGATCTCGGAAGTCTGCGATGTCGCCCATAAGAACAGGGTTGGCATCGTATTTGATGAAGTTCATACCGCCGTCGGTACTATACGCGATGGATTGGTGCTGACCGATGTATTCGGATTGGGTGTAGATGGCTACGATGGCATTTTCGCCGAAGCCGGCGGTGTTATTGCGGTCGATGACGATGGAGCCGGAGAAGATAGTACCAAGACTATCCGGATAAAGGACGATAGGCAGGTGCTCCCAATGGATGAGGTCTTTGCTGACGGAGTGTCCCCAGTGCATTGGTCCCCAAACAGGTGCTTCGGGGTTATGCTGGTAGTACAGATGCCAGATACCGTTCGCTTCGTCGTAGAACATACCATTGGGGTCATTCATCCAGTTCGCCTCAGGCGTATGGTGATAGACAGAACGGAAGGGCTCTGCTTGCTTGGTACAAGCCGTGAAGACCGCTAATGAATACAGAATACAGAGTACAGAATACAGATTGAATTTGAACTTTTTCATGAGTATAGCATTAATGAGTTTATTCATAATAGGTATAATAGAAACAATTATCGCACGGATCATTAGGAATCAGAACAATATCAGTAAAGTTAAACGCAGCGCCCTCATTCTTCTTGCATTGCACTTTCAGATGGCTACTCATTCCGCTTAACTTCGTTCTGATCTCGTCTGTCAGCACCAATTCGGAATAGTTATTCGTTTTGGTCATCGTACTTTGGTCTGCTATTTTATTACTATCATCCGATGTGTCAACAAAGATATTCATCGCAATATCCTGCCGTTCTGCCTCATGATAAAAACGAATGGCTTTGAAGTTATTCAAGTTCAAACTATTGTAGGTAAAAGCCTCTTTGTATAATTCCAAGGTGTTGTCATCTTCCACCCAGAAATAACCTGTCCAAATCGTTTTGCCCATATGTATTGTACCCTCAACATGTGCTTTCCCGCGCCATATTTCCACCCGGTTTATCTTCATATTTTGTCCGTACAAGCGGAAATCACCGGCTTGAAGAGCCGCTTTCATATCTTTGGTCACATACAGTTTCAAGTGCGCACTTGTTCCTTCATACGGGATCGGCACAACGCGCAAATCGCTCCCCGGATAAGGATTTAAATCGTACCCTCCGATAAACAGTTTTGCGTCCGATGTGATGTCATACAAATAGAGTAACAACGCATTACCTACTTCAATCGTACTAAACAGTGTTTTATCGATATACAGGCCTATACTATCCGAATCCCAGCCATTCAACTCAAACCCGGGCTCTTTCCATTCGGCATCGGTCGGTTCAATCCGACGAATCAGCACATCATTATCCACCCAATCAGCTGCTTTTAGGAGACAGAAGGATGGAATCAAAAATAAGATACTCAGTAAAATAGTTTTTGTTTTCATTGTATTTTTAAGTTTTACAGTTGTTGTCCGAGGGTAGTGAATTGTTGTCCGCTACGAACATTTACTGGTCAGCATAGGCGGTAATCAGCCGCCCATGCTGTATTAAGGTATTATAATTGTGCACCAAGTGCGTTGTAACGGATACCGTTCTTGATGATGATCACTTGTCCGTTCTCAATCATCTTAACAGCTTTCGCTTCTGCCTCTACGTTCTCAACTGCGGTGGTGTCGTCTTTCAGAACCAGCACGATGTCGGTTACATTGAAAGCGTCGATAGCCTCTTTATTGAATTGAATCATCCAGTGGCTTGCTTCAGAAAGAGCCGTACGGAGGTCATCTGTGAGTGCGAGTTCTTTGTAGCCTTCACCATCGGTCATAGCCGTTTGATCAGCAAATTTCTCACCTTCGCCCCAACCTTTCATAAAGTTGAGCACGTAGGCTCCACTGGCTGCTTCGGAATAGAAGCGGATTGCACTTACCTTACTAAAATCTACGCCTGCGTATGCGTCGCGATAGAGTTCGAGCGTTTTCCACTCGTCTGCCCAGAAGAAACCTGTCCAAACAGTAAGACCCTCTTTTAGATCTCTACCATCAAGCAGTTCTACTTTGGTAACAATGAAGTTAGCACCGATTATTTCGAGACCATGCAGTTTAAGACTATCTACAGCGGCTACGGTGAGGAATTGTTCTACAGAACCATTGCCGCTAATCCATAAAGCTTCGCGTGAGCCTGCGAGGTGATCGAAATTAGTGTTCATTACTTTGAACTCCATACCATCAGAGGCATCCGAGAAAGTTACCACGATTTTCTGACCGGCTTGCGCTCCGGCGAACTGAGCGGCTTGAATTTGCAGACCACCATCTGACCACGATACATGTTTTGAACCAGTCCATAGGTCAGTAGCATTCACACTCATTACCAGCGCTGCAAAGAGCGCAACAAGAGAAATCTTTTTCATAATGATTTAATTTTAAAGGGTTGTTAATAAGTTATTATTGAGGTTGTTTAATTAATCTCCTTCTGTGATCGAGGAGCCGGATGTTGATCCACCAATGCCAATCGTATTAGCAGAACCACTACCTGCACAAAGCGCAGCCAAGTGATTTACCTGCTCCGTTTCTATTTGAGGAACGATATAATTCTTTCTCATGGTTATATTCTTTTGATGGTTATACAAATTTATTGCACGCGTACGCCTGTCACATAATAAAGTTGACCGTCACGAAGGATAAACAGTTGACCGTTCATCAGCACTTTCTTAAGGCTGAAGGCAGAAGGCTGAAGGCTTTCTACGCCGGTAGCCTGGTTTTCCACCGCAATCACGCGACGAATTCTACCGGGAGCCGGGGCAATCGGAGTGATAGCACTCATATTGATATAGGCACGGTTCGGAGCAATAGTTACGGCGCTATTTACCAAGTAGAGCTGGTTATTTTTCAGCACATAGGCATCCGTCGGTACATCCATCGCCGTTGCGCCAAGGTTGCCAACGAGACCATTAGCCTCTTGAACCTCCGCACGTGGGCCAGTCATGGTGACGGTGAATTGGTCAGCCGAAGCCTGGAAGATATAAGGTTTGCCGGCCACCATCGAAGCCACCTCTTCGATGGTGATACCCTCGGAAGCGTTACCACCTACAATCTGGTAGATCGTGGCGCCCTCGATAACCGACGAAGCACGCGGCAGACAGATCGTACCATAGTTGCCGTTGGTCACCGTGCGGGTGTACGGCTCCTCCATAACGAGCACGATGTCGGTTACATTGAAAGCTGCCCCACTCTCTTTGTTGAACTGAACCAAGAGATGCTCCGAAGCAGCAATCTTCTCGCGCATGTAATCCGTCAGCGGCAGTTCCATATAACCCTCACCGGCAGTCATGGCGCCGATATTGGCGATCTCTACACCGCCGTCGCCATCCCAATTATCACGTATATTGAGCACGAAATCCGAGCGGTTCGCCTGGTGATAGAAACGGATTGCCTTGACATCATTGAAATCCACATAACGATAGCCGTTCCAATAGAGGTACATCGTGTTCCACTCGTCTGCCCAGAAATAACCGGTCCATATATTAACCCCTTCCGGCAGGGAAGCCTTGCCGTCCACTAACTCGACGCGCAACGCATTGAATCCATTACCGCCTATTTCCAAACCATATGCCTTCAGTTCCTCCACAGCTTTCGGGGTCAGGAAATGCTCAAAACGGCCGTTTCCATTCAACTTAGCTTGCTCACGGCTACCTGCAAGGTGGTCAAAATGCTCGTTCATCACTTTCAGTTCAATCTCTTTCTCAGCATCGGTAGCATATTTAACGATAAGCTTCTGACCTGCCGTTGCGGTCGCAAAGAGCGCCTTATCCAATGTAATCACCGAACTCTCGCCATAATCTACATGCTGATTGCCTTTCCAGAGATAGGGTTTCTCCACGAGTGCAATCTCCGTTACGTTAAACGCAGCTTTGTCATCGCCTTTGTAGAACTGCACGATTAGCTCATTGTCAATAGAAGCCAAGAGGGCACGTCTTTCGTCGGTCAAAGGCAACTCTACATAACCATCTCCGGCAGTCATATCGCCAATACCGCCGATTTGGTCACCTTCACCCAAAGATTTCTTGAAGTTCAATACAAAATCCGAGCGTCCAGCCTCGTGATACACACGGATAGCGGAATAGTCGCTCCAATCCACTACCGATGCGATAGCCGGATAGAAGAGCATCTCTCCCCTTCCGTCAGCCCAATAGAGACCTCTCCACATAGTAGTCATGCCTTCGCGGCCTTCTACTTCGTTCAGTTCCACCTTCGTTACCGTGAAATTCGCGCCAACGATCTCCAAACCGTGTGCCTTAATGGCATCTACAGCGCCCGGAGTGAGGTATAGTTCGTAAGCACCCTCGTCGTTGATCCACGCGTTCTTGCGCGATCCGGCGATGTTTACGCCATTTGCTTTGAGTTCGATACCATCCGAGGCATTGGTATAGAACACTTTCAGCGCATTACCGGGCTGAGCGTCCGCAAAAGTAGTGGCATCCAAATTCAGGGCAGCACCCCACGTAACGCCGTGGCTACCCGTCCAGATTTCCGTTGCCTTCGCGTTGAACAAGAACGCCAAGGCGAATAGCATCAATAAAGAGATTTTTCTCATAATGATTTAAGTGGTTAGTATTGTTTGAGTTGGATATCTTTGACGGTCATTGCGCCTTCGTAGCAGTTGACAGACCAGCAGTTACGCTGGATGCCATAAATACGGTTCGTATAACATACATTATCGTTGATGTAAACGACACACACCGAGTTATCGGTATAGATGTCAATGTGATAGACATTGTCCGCCGGTGTATCGAAGACATAGCCGTCAATTGCCGCAATAAATCCTTGGCCTTTTGGACCTTCTTGTTCGAAGTTGATCTTACGTTTTGTAGCACTTTCCGGATTAACCATAATGGTATAATATTGGATGCTATCCGTTTCACTATTCGATCCGCGGCAGAAAGAGATGCCGAACCTAGCGTCCGCCTCCTCCGTAGTAACGGTCATAGAGAGATGATTATGGTAATCGAGGCGATTGAAGAGCGCATAACTGTTGGCGTCCAGTTTATAGCCACCTCCGTTATCAGGAGTAACACCGGTCTCGCTCTGCGCCATCAATCGTACGTCCTTATTCACATTGTACTTCGCCTTGATGCCTTCTACTTCGCCCAAGGTCAAGGTACCATCCTCGTGTTGAATGATGCGATGCGCCACGAGCGAACCAGCCCACTGAGGCTCGCCATCCGGATTAGTCTTGGTGTTGTCGTTTCCTTCACGAGTCGGGCACCATCCCCATATGTAGCGGTTAGTACCATCGGAAGCGGTCTTGCCGGCATAGAAAGCACGGCTATCGAGGAAACCTTCGTGGTTGTCCGGCCAAATACCGGCGTCACCTGCGGTGCACGCTTTGAGTTCTGCAAGCGTATGTCCTTTGAAGTACTGCACGCGACGGATGGCGCTGTGCATCTCGCTATAGACGAGGTACCAGTAATCACCCATCTTGAAAACGTCCGGGCACTCGTAGAAGCGGTCCCACATCATGGACATGAAGATGCCGACATGTGTCCACGCTTTGAGGTCAGGAGAGGTGAACTCCACAAGGTTGCCTTTGCCTCCCACTTTGGTAGCAACGATCATGTGCCAGAGGTTATCTTCCTCATTGAAGAACACCATTGGGTCACGGAAGTCGGTGGAGCTGTATGCGTACTCGACACCACGAAGACGGAAGAGCGGGTCTTTGGTCCAGTTAACAAAGTCCGGAGAGGTCGCCATCATGACGATCTGTGCATCTTCGCCTGCCTTAGGCTGGTTTCGGTTGGCGGTATAGAAGATGTAATAGAATTTATCGGCCTCGTTATAAACTACGCAACCGGTTCCAAGGGCAGCATCCGCTTCCGCGCGACTACCTGTAGGCAGCACTTCGTTGAGCGAGGTGTAGTTAGCAGCGTCTTTGGTCTGCAGTCCCCAGAAAGGATGGTATGTTCCTGCCATATTGGGTCGATAGTCTTGCAGATAGAGCACTTTGAAATCTTTAGCAACGGGATCAAAGAACGGCATAGGGTCACCTACAAAACCCGCATAGGGTTTGTAGTAGGTAGTGGATGTCTTCTCGTCCACAGATGCATAGTACTTGGTGGTACCGTCCCAGTCTTTGGTCTCTTGCGGGATAGGTTGTTCGCAACTTGAAAAGACCGCAATAGCAGACAGAATATATAATAACTTTTTCATCGTTTTATTACTTTAAGTAGTTAATTGCATTTTCTGTAATCTTGGCGATGTTCGCATGGTAGTATTCCGTGCCGGCATCCCCTGCAACAGAGTACCAGTCATAGCAACCAGAACCGATGCAGACGATAGCACCATGGTTGGCTGTGCGCGGATATTCCCATGCTACGACCGCATCGTTACCACCGGCAATGTCAATAGCACCGGTCTTGGAGCGGAACATGTCACGGGTCTCGTAGCCCCCCCAATCCGCACCGATGTGGTATTGAGCGGTAGAGTTCGTGATACGATAACCTGCATCGCAAGTATAGACGTGGTCGAGTGCTTCGGAGTTCATGAGCAGGTTTTGCCACAGTGCATGGTCGGTATGCCCGGCAATGGAGAAGTCCCACGGTCCACCTACGGTCTCGGCTGATTCTTCATTTTGTCCCCAGCAGTTATTGGGTACACAATCTGCTTCACCGATGTAAGCCGGCAGGTAAGTAGCATAGCGGGTTAAGAAGAACGAACCGCCTGCCTGGTAGTACGCTTTGAGTGCATCCGCCGCAGCGATGGCTTCCATGGCGTTGTTCTCAAACTGACCCTTACCATCGATGCCTCCGTCTTTATGGAGATGCCACCAGATGACCTTACATTCGCTCAGATCCACGAGACCGGCTTTGAGGTCAGCAAAGCTGACATAAGCGGCTTTCTCTACATTGCTGAGCAACCACATAACGGCCGTTTGCTCTTCGATAGGAAGTTGTTGTTGTGTAGTAGCAAGACCGGCGTAGATAACATGTGGCGCACTCATCTCCGTTACGGTGACGGTGTATGTGAGGGACGCAGTGTTGTACGTGACGGTGTAATCGACGGGATTGCTAAAATCTTGTGCGACACCGCTGGCAGGAGTGAGGGTTGCTCCTTCGGTTGTAGTGACGGTAGGAGTGAGCTCTTTGAGGTTCGTTCCTGCCGGTACCTGCACGGCGATAGTGTGCGCCGTTTGGTTGATTACGCCGAGGTATTGCCCGTTGATGACAAAACTGAGAATCTTCGCTTCATCGTGTTTAACGGAGAGCGTGTAATCGAGGTACACATCGCCGTTGGTGACGCGAATCAGTTGAGGAGTTGTCATATTGAGTTTATCTCCTACTTTGCGGTTGGCAGTTGCGCCTTTCGACAGGCTCAGTTCTGTGATGGTCATCACGTGCTCATCGTATGTTTCAGGAATGGCCACTACGATGGTCTTGGCTTTGCGGTTCACAACACCGGCGTATTTTTCGTCCAGATGAAGGGACAATACGTCACATTCACCGGTAAGGTCGAAATCGTTGGCTTTCTTATCGCAAGCCACGAAGACCACTAACGCGAATACTATATACAATAACTTTTTCATAATTACCATCCTCCTATATTTTGTGTATAATGACCATTAGAAGCTGCAATCTGTTCGTACGGAATGGGCAGGTACTCATTCTTGTTGGCGGTGAAGTGCGCTGCGGAATAGATGGCGCAGTTGTCCGCTTCTTCAGCATAGTACTTATTGATAACGGTTTCTGCTTCACCCCAGCGTACGAGGTCAAAGAAACGCTCGGATTCCATAGCGAGTTCCAGACGGCGCTCCATCTTAACACGAGCGAGTGCGTCACCGGTATCACCGTACGGCATCACGCGGATTTTTGCACCGTAGTTGACGTCATATCCATTGAGCATACCTGTCTGTGCAGCACGTACACGGAGTTGGTTAACGAGGTCGATAGCCTCAGCGCCGTTTCCTAATTGTGCTTGTGCTTCTGCACGCATGAGCATCACATCGGCATAACGGAGCACGATACGGTTCATTGGACTTCCCCACCATGCGCCTTTGATCAGGTAGTCGGTGTCGGGATCAACATTATGCTTGAGCGATACGTTGTAACCGTACAGACCGTTGGAACGACTCCATGTTTGGGTCTTTGCCATGATGTAGTTCGGATTGAACATATACGGGAAGCCCGGTATACCGATGGTGAGCCACAGACGCGGGTCGGCATTGTCGGAGGATGCGTCGAAGTCTTTATTGTTATACGAATCGATGAGCGGCAGACCGGCATCGTCGGTATGGAACGCGTTCACGAGGTTCTGCGAGGGCTTGTAAAAATCGCAACCGCCATCCGTCACACCCGGGATGTTTGGAACAATCAGACCGTATGACCAATTGAGGTTACCGTTCTTGGTGCCATCGTTCATGGAGTACTGCATTGCCCAAACACTCTCGATACCATTCTCGTATTGGGGTTCGGGACGGAAGTTGTTATGAAAATCCGGTTCGAGACCATACCCTGCATAGAGGGAAGGATCTGTGTATTCAATGACTTTCTTGAGGTCCCCGGTGTTTATTTCCGTTACACGGTGGGATGCAGGATCATCCTGACGATAGGCTTTATAGAGATACACCTTGGCTAACAACGCCGCAGCGGAAGCTTTAGTTGGACGACCTTTGTCTACCTGCGTTTGAGGTAAAGTACGGAAGGAGTACTCGAGGTCATTAGCAATAACGCCCCACCCTTCATCATTGGTATATTCGGTGTTACTGAGTGCCAGATAGTCTGCCTGCGTCATATTGCCTTTCACCACGAACGGGATGTTTTTGTAAAGACGTTTGAGCAGAAAATGACCGTAGGCACGAAGGAAATACATCTCACCAAGACGTTGCTCTTTGAGTTCGTAACTGTCATCTATCTTGTTGAGCGCATCAATAGCGGCATTGACACGACTGAGGCTGTTATAGAGACGAACCCACATGTCGTTGATGTTCCAGTTGGTAGTCAGAATACCCTGCGAGATCTCCAGTTGATGGAACACGTCACCGTCAGAAGTTCCGTTTCCGCCTTTGTATGCATCGTCCGAGCGCACGTCGAAGTTCCACATGGAGAAGGACGAGTTGATGTCCTCCGCCGAGATGAAGATGGCATACGCGGAGATAACGAGGTTATCTATATACTGCGGGTCGGATACTTGTTCTTCGCTGAGCACACCTTGCGGCATGTCTTTATCTAAAAAGCTGCAGGAAGCGAAGAGAACCACACAGAGAGCTAAGATTAAATATATTTTATTTTTCATAATCGTAATGCGTTTAGAAGGTTACTTTAGTTCCAAGGGTTACGGTGATCGGAATAGGATAACCGTAGTTGGGGTTCTCCGGATCTACACCCGTGAAGTTCTTGGAATGAATAGTGAAGACATTCTGTGCAGAGAGGAACCAGCGCCAGTTCTGCATCTTCATTTTCTCACATGCCGATTTGGGCAGGTTGTAACCCAATTGGATATTACGCAGTTTGAGGAACGAACCATCTTCCACCCAATAGGTAGATACGCGTTTCTCATTGTTATTATCACTCAGACTGAGTGCAGGAATGTTGCTATTGGGGTTGGTGGGACTCCAAGCGTCAAGCAGACGGGTACCTTTGTTGAGGAAACCGATATTGAGTCCTGCCCAGATGTCCGTTTCCTTTTTAAGGTCGGTGATGACTTGCACGCCACCCACACCTTGGAAGAAGACGGTAAGGTCGAAGCCTTTGTACTCAAAGTAGAAATTAGCACCGAACATAACCGCAGGGACCGGTGAATAGATCCAGTCTTGGTCTGCTTCGGTGATAAAACCGTCCCCATTCAGGTCACGATAACGAATACGTCCCACTCCTGCACCTTCTTGAACAGCATGGTTGTCCACTTCTTCCTGGCTCTTGAAGATGCCATCTGCGATGTAACCTACTTGCGAACCCATCGCGTGTCCTACAACAGACTTGACACCGTTACCGCCGAAGGTGCCTTTGGCAGCAATGGTCTCCGGCAGTTTGGTGACGGTATTCTTGTACGAAGAGATATTCGCGCTGATGTCATACTTGAATCCACCCGGGGTCTGGTTGCGGTAACCGAGGCTGAGTTCAACACCCATGTTATCCATAGCACCGGCGTTCACCCATTGTACGGAACCTTCACCCATGGCACCTATACCGTCCATGAGTACGAGGATGTCTTTGGTCTGCTTGTAGAACCAGTCGAACGAACCGTAGAAGGTCTGTTTGAAGAACGAGAAGTCGAGACCGGCATTGGTTTGCGTAGTGGTCTCCCACTTGATGTCATCGTTACCGAGCTGGTTACGTTTGAAACCGGAAGGCAGGGTGCTACCACCGTTCGAACCGGTGATGTCGTAGGACGTACCGTAACTCTGTCCTCCGGATTCATTCACACCGTAGTTAGACACATAGATGGTGTAACGAGCGGTGGAAGAGATGTCTTGGTTACCGGTCTGTCCCCACGAAGCACGAATCTTGAGGTCATCGAGCCATGAGGATGCGCCGCTCATCCATTTCTCCTGACTGATACGCCAACCGGCAGAAACGGAGGGGAAAGTAGCGAAGCGGTTGTTCTTACCGAAACGACTGGAACCGTCATGACGCACAGTGAGCGAGAACAGGTAACGGTTGTCGTAGGTGTAGTTCGCTTTACCGAAGAACGAGATAAGCGAGTAACTGCCTCCCGAACCGTACGCTTGTGCTTTACCCACACCGGCATCCGGCCACATGTAATCAGGAGTGAGCACGATGTAGTCCTCTTTGTAACCGGAGAAATACTCATCAATCTGGCGGTTGAGCTCGGTACCAAGCAAGAAGTCTGCGCGGTGCTTGCCGATTTCCAGATTATAGGTGATAACGGCATTCCACATCCATTTCATCCAGTGTTCCTGTTTGGCTTCTACACCGTTGGTAGGATTCGCCACCGTACCTTCGGTAACAGGATAAGTGAAGATACGTTGTTTCTTCTGCGAATAGTCAATACCGGCAGTAGTGCGGATGTTGAGACCCTTATACGGGGCGATGTTGATAAAGGCATTACCAAACATACGCCAGTAGGTATAGCGGTTGTCTTTGTTACGCTCCAGACGAGCCACCGGGTTCTGGCGATCCGGATAACCGCCAACAGGACCGGCGAACTCACCTTCGGTCGTATAAACCGGCAGCGAGGGGTTGAACTGAAGCACATTCTGGAGGAAACCACCGGGAGCCGCCACTTCGGAAGTGCGGTTGAGGGTGAAGTTCTCTCCGATGGTGACATAGTCACCGATGATCTTATAGTCAGTGTTGATACGTGCCGAGAAACGATCGAAGTCGGAGGTCTTGATGACACCTTCGTTCTTATAGTAACCGAGCGAGAAGAAGGACGAACCTTTCTGTCCACCATGTGAAACCGACACATTATAATTTTGTATTACGCCCGGGCGCGTGGTCTCGGCATACCAATCGGTATTGGCAGCAGGAACGGTGCCTGCTTCATCCAGGTACTTGTTCATCGTGATGCCGTTCAGTACAGGATTACCGTTCGCGTCATACCCCCAGTTATAATGATAACCGAGTGCATTGGTATTGGGGTTCATGTTATCATTGACATAGGCTTGCCACATCACTTGACCGAACTGCTTGGCATCGAGCACGTGCATGCGATTGGTGTAAGATTGCACCGCTACGCTGGCGTCCAGACTGACACTCAGTTTGCCTTCAGCACCTTTCTTGGTAGTGATGACGATGACACCGTTGGCTGCGCGCGATCCATAGATAGACGCAGACGCGGCATCTTTGAGCACTTGGATAGACTCGATGTCGTTGGGATTGAGTTCGTGCATACCGGATTTGGTCGGCACACCGTCGATGATGTACAGCGGGTCGTTGTCGTTAAGCGTTCCCACACCACGAATACGAATCGTAGCAACGCCGGAAGGACTACCGTCTGCAGTAATGTTCATTCCGGGCACTTTACCTTGCAACGCCTTCATCGGGTTGTTCTCTTGCTGTTTCTCCAAGTCCTTGGCACTAATCGCACTGACAGCACCGGTGAGATCCGCTTTACGTTGGGTGGTATAACCGGTTACTACTACTTCTTCTAACACCTCAGTGTCTTCGGCCAAACGAATCTGCATGTCGGCAGCAGCAGCCAAGGTCTGCGGTTTGTAACCGACATAGGAGATGTTAAGTTGCGCTCCGTCGGATACGTTGAGGGTGAAGTTTCCATCGAAATCGGTAATCGTACCGTTCGAAGTACCCACCTCCAACACACTGGCTCCGATGATCGGCTCGCCTGTCGCTGCATCCACAATCACACCCGTCGCAGTTACCTGCGCGTACGTGTACCCCACGGACAACAACATCAGGAGGAGGAAAGAGACAAGAAATCGTTTGTTTCTCATGATAATTTAAAATTAAACAATTACAGCAGAACTTGGAGTTTCCAAATTCCGTTGCAAAAGTACATCTATTTATACACATGTGCAACAAATAATTTTGCAAAATATGCCACTGATGTTTCATTGCAACAAATGTAACATAATTTGAAACAAGATGACCATTTTCCAATGTTTCTTATTAGCGCACACTGGGCAGATGCCCGAAGTATTCCTTATAGCATTTGGTGAAATAGCCGGGAGAGGAGAAACATAGTTCAAGGGCTACTTGCTGGATGGTCATGTCGGTTGTTCGAAGCAATTCGTCTGCGCGTATCAGTCTCCGCTCACGGATATAATCCAGCGGTCCCTTCCCGGCTACCGCTTTCACACGACGGAAGAGCTGCGTGCGGCTCAGTTGCAGTTTACTACCTAAGAACTCTACGGTCAGATTCGGATCTGTCAGATAATCGTCTACAACTTGACGCAGCCTCTCAGCAAAGGCCTCATCTTTCTTGCTGAGCAGGATAGCCTCCTGCATGCCCTCCAGTTGGGGAATAATATCGTGCTTGATCTCCTTCTGGATCTTACGCTGCTTGATGAAGACATAACCTAAGGTGATGACGAACAGGATAAAGAAAAACACCACAAAGAGGGTCAGTACAAATCGGTCGAAGCGTAGCTGTTTCCATTTGCTTTCGGATTGGGTTTGGACGATATGCAGGGTCTCCAGATCACGGGTGATGTCCTCGTCCTGTTTGAGCATGGGGTACGCAGCGGTGATATCCACGAGCGTCGTTTCCAAGACCGTATCGCGCACGTACGATTCCTTATGTAGTATGCGCGCGGCCGCATCAATTATCATATCGCCGCGAGAAGAGTATGTCGCGGAACATTCGATCTTGCCATCTACGATAGCCTGCAAGCCCGGATGAATGCCATCCACTCCCATGACAGGAATGGATAATGGGCTATTGGTTACGGGTGAGGGGTTACGGGTTACTGCCTCGGCGGCACCGATTGCCATAAGATCGTTATGCGCCACGATGACATCAGGCAAGGGGTGATTCTCCAAGTAAGCCGAGACAACCTCATAGGCATTCTCCTTGTACCAACTTCCCATCACGCTCTCTACTACAATACGGCCTTTAGTATCTGCTACCTCGATACCCTCCATCATGCCTTTGTGGCGCAACGTGGCAGGCGTCGAGCCCGGCAGACCGGCTACCTCCAGGACAACGAAGGGTTTCCCTTTCGCCTTCACCCCATACTCTTTTGCCTTTCCCATCACCCATTGCGCCATGAGTTGACCAACCTTGTAGTTGTCGCCACCGATGAAAGCAGTCCACTCGTCTCCGGGAACACGGCGGTCAGCTACAATCACCGGGATGCCGGCTCGATAAGCCTTCGTCACAGCAGGTTTGACTTGTTCCGCCTCGTTGGGGCTGACTATCAGCAGATCTACGCGCTCTTTGATAAAACTATCGATCTGGGCACACTGCAACTCGTTGCTGCCGTAAGCTATACGGCGCGAAAGGGTCATATCCGGATGAAGCAACAACTCCCGCTCCATCTCGTAGTTCATCTTCTGCCGCCACGCATCGTCCAGACACTGGCTTACGCCGATGCGGTACTGCGGCGTATGCGAGTTACAACCCGTCAGGAAAAGAGCAAAAATAAAGGTACTGATAATGATGTTTCTCATAGTGCAACATTTTTTCGGGTGCAAAGGTACAACAAAAAAACGACATACGCAAGGAAAATCGGAGAAAATCGTGGGCGCGCTTGCATATCTCAAAAAAAAGCAGTAACTTTGCAGCCAAATTTGGATGCCATGAGACGAGTAGGAATTATTCTTGCGCTGTTTTTCGCAACGATCAGTTATGCGGAGGTGTATACTCCGGAAGAAGTACCGAACCCCAAGAGCCAGGGGCAGGAGTATTATGTATCCAACCCGGACGGGCTCCTATCGGACTCGACGGTGATCTGGGTCAACGGCTGCGCGGCGCGGTTGGAGCAAGAGACGGAGGTGGAGCTGTGCGTCGTGGCGTTAGAGTCCATCGGCGACGAGGATGCCTTCGACTTTGCCTACGAGCTCTTCCAGCGATGGGGCATCGGTCAGAAAGGGAAGAACACAGGCGTGCTCATCCTCTTTGCGGGAGAGAGTCATGACCTGCGCATCATGACCGGCACGGGTATAGAAGGGGTGCTGACGGACGGTATCTGCTCGAAGATCATGCACGAGGAGATGTTCCCTTCTTTCCGCGAGGGCAATTACGACATGGGAATATGCTTAGGCGTATTAGCCATCTACGACGTATGCACCGACGGAGAGACGCCGGAGGAGCTGCAGGCGGTGAGGAGTGTAACCAACCGCGGGCGGTACGGAGAAGAAGAGGAGGAGGAATGGCTCGGATGGCTCGTCTTGGAGGCCATCATAATTGGCGGTGCGATCCTGCTTGTCATCGGTCTTGTCGTAGGCGCGTGGATCAACTCGATCAAGCGATGCCCCAAATGCCATAAACGCAAGGGGCATGAGATCCGCCGCGAGACATTGGCATACGCGACGTATGACTATGAGGGGAAAGCGAGAGTAACGTACAAATGCAAGAACTGCGGGCATGAGTTTACCTTAGAGGAACGCATACCCAAGCTGGTACATATCTCGAATCCGTCAGGTTCGAGCGGCGGCGGATGGTCGTCGGGCGGAGGCTCCTGGGGCGGCGGTTCCTGGGGCGGAGGCTCCACCAGCGGCGGCGGCGCAGGAGGGAAATGGTAGGGAGTCGAAAGTAGAAAGTCGAAAGTCGAAAGATATATGAAAAAATTAATGCCGTGGATTGTGGTACTGGGAGTACTGGCAATCATCGTATTATGGTGCGCAGGTGTGTACAACCGTTTTGTGACTGCTGAAGAGCAGGTGGAGTCCGCGTGGGCACAAGTAGAGAACCAATATCAGCGTCGTGCCGACCTGATCCCGAACCTTGTGGAGACGGTCAAGGGTTACGCTTCGCATGAGCAGGAGACAATGGATGCCGTAGTGTCTGCTCGCGCTCGCGCTACGCAGATCACCATCGATCCGAGTACAGCCACGCCGGAGCAGTTAGCCGCTTATCAGGCAGCTCAAGGAGACCTGAGTCAGGCATTAGGGCGATTGTTAGCCGTAGCGGAGAGTTATCCGGATCTGAAGGCTAACGAGAACTTCCGCGACCTGCAGCAACAGTTAGAGGGCACGGAGAACCGCATCACGGTAGCGCGCCAGCTTTTCAACGAAGAGGCTCGGGCGTACAACACCCTGATCCGCCGATTCCCGAATAACCTGCTCGCAGGCATGTTCGGATTCGAAAAGAAACCCTACTTCGAGGCCGAAGAGGGTTCCAACAAAGCGCCGAAAGTAGCGTTCTGATTTCAGAAGATCGATTGCTGGCCATCAGGCGCAAGCGGAGTCTTGCCCAGATGCTCGTATGCCAGCGGCGTTGCCTCGCGTCCGCGCGGGGTACGTTTGATGAATCCTTCCTTGATGAGGTACGGCTCATAGACATCCTCGATGGTGCCGGCATCTTCGCCCATGGCGGTAGCGATGGTGTTGAGTCCGACAGGTCCGCCGCGGAACTTATCAATGATGGTCGTGAGGAGTTTGTTATCTATCTGATCGAGACCGAAAGTATCGATATTCAGCGCCTCGAGGGCGTATTGGGCGATGTCGAGATCGATAGTACCGTCGCCTTTGACCTGGGCGAAGTCGCGCACGCGTCGCAAGAGGGCGTTGGCGATACGGGGCGTACCGCGTGAACGCCGGGCAATCTCTCCGGCCGCCTTGGAGTTGATCTCCACGCCGAGGAGTCCCGCCGAGCGCGCGACGATACCCGAGAGGATATCCGCGTCGTAGTACTCGAGATGGCAGTTAATGCCAAAACGTGCTCGGAGCGGCGAGGTCAAGAGACCTGAACGCGTGGTAGCACCGATGAGGGTGAATGGGTTGAGGTCGATCTGGATCGTGCGCGCCGAAGGCCCCTTATCGATCATGATATCAATGCGGTAGTCCTCCATGGCGGAGTAGAGGTACTCCTCGACGATCGGGGAAAGACGATGGATCTCATCGATAAAGAGGACATCGTTGGGTTCGAGCGAAGTGAGGAGTCCTGCGAGGTCACCGGGCTTGTCGAGGACCGGACCGGAGGTGATCTTAAAGCCCACGCCAAGTTCGTTGGCGATGATGTTCGCGAGGGTGGTCTTACCGAGTCCCGGAGGACCGAAGAGCAACACGTGGTCGAGCGACTCGCGGCGCAGTTTGGCTGCCTCGACGAAGATCTTGAGGTTCGAAGTCACTTTGCTCTGACCGGCGAAGTCGGCGAAGCATAAAGGACGGAGCGCGGAGTCTTGCTCCTTCTCGTTCATTTGGTTTCTAATATCAAAGTCGGACATATTAGTAAAAAGTCGAAAGTCGAAAGACCGCGGCAGAGCCGCTCAAAGACAATAGACTTAATTTTGGGTTTTTTCGTGAAAGAGGGTTTCTAAATCGGGTATCTGGTCGATGGGCAGGTCGGCCTTGATGGTGCCGTGGTCGAGGATGATGACGCGGTCGCACATCTCCCGTACCTCCTGAAGGATGTGGGTGGACAAAATCACGGAACGTGATTTTAGTCGAAAGTCGAAAGTCGAAAGACCGGCTCCGCCTGAAAGACTCTTGATGAGGGCACGTATCTCGACGAGTTGGTTAGGGTCGAGACCGGTGGTGGGTTCATCGAGGATGAGGAGCTCGGGGTCGCCGATGAGCGCTTGGGCGAGCCCTACGCGTTGGCGGTAGCCTTTGGAGAGTTCGCGGATGTGTTTGTGACGCTCGGGGGAGAGGCCGACGAGGTCGATGAGGGAGGAGACCGCTTCGCTGACAGAATACAGACCGGCTTCGCCTGACAGACCGCCCTTCGGGCTGACAGAGGTCAGACCGGCCATGAAGGAGAGATACTCGGTCACGTACATGTCCTCATAGAGGGGGTTGTTCTCAGGGAGGTAGCCGATACGCGCAGGCGCAGAGACCGTGCCTGAGTCGGCAGACCAGAGACCGATGAGGATCTTCATGAGGGTCGATTTGCCGGCACCGTTGGGTCCCAGCAGACCAACAATCTGGCCTGCGGGGATCTCCAAGGATACGTCATTAAGCACCTTCTGCGAGCCGAAAGACTTGGATATATGTTGTATGGACACCATATTAGTCGAAAGTCGAAAGTCGAAAGACTTAGACAGTAGCGACGACATCCCAGACGAAGGCGCGGACGCCGACCTCCTCGTTACGGAGGTCGAGTTTCTTGATGGACTCAAGGAGCGCTGGGAGCTGTTCGTCCTCCACCACGGTGATGACACAGGAGTTCATCTCCGGCCAGGCGTGCGTACCGCGACGGGGTTCACCGCCGTTGGTTCCGCGACCCTGTACCTGTTCGAAGAACGTGAAGCCTTTGATATTCAGGACATCAAGCATATATTCCACACGACCGGTGTTTGCCTGATTAAAAACTATCATAACAGATTTCATAATAATATTTTTGAATTTAATAATTTACAATTTACAATTAAAATTACACAAAGTATTTAGCGAAGTAAATCCAAACTCTCATTATTTCGCCTTAATGTGGTGATAGATTTTACCACTATAGATAATAACTCCTTATTTTCCTGCAGTAAATTTTGCATTCTTTCACCAGATACTTTGCCGGACTCCACCAGTAGTTCCAACCAAAATAACGTTTCGTCTAATTCCTCTTCTACCATCTTTAACTTATTGATAAAATCTTTATCTGATTTCGCCACACAAGCAGCACGATAATTAGCAGCTGGCGATGTCCCAGACCGGATTATCTGCCGTGCTACCGCGTCCGTGGAAATGGCATGAGGCAGATGATCCACAAGAGAAATTATACGTAACGCGAATTTCTTAAAACGCAATTTTAATTCTTCTTCCGTCATACTTTAATTGTAAATTGCTAAATTGTCCAATTGTAAATTACTAAATTGTCCAATTGTAAATTACTTTACTTTGAGGTCCATGAAGATGAATTTCTTGCGGAGGGCTTCCTTTTTGTCGCGGTCGCCGTGACGGGACATAACGCCGTAGAGGACAGGCACGACATACAAGGTCAGGAAGGTCGAGACGGTCAGACCGCCGATGACGACGATACCTAACGGTTGCCACATCTCGGCACCTTCACCGGACGAGACCGCCATCGGGATCATACCGAGGATGGTAGTGAACGCCGTCATGAGCACCGGACGGATACGGCTCCGACCCGACATCTGGATAGCCTGATTAAGCTCGTAGCCACGCTCACGCATGAGGTTGATATAGTCCACGAGCACGATACCGTTCTTGACGACGATACCCACCAAGAGCACCAGACCGAGGGCACCAATCATATCCAGCGAACGGCCTGTAATCCAGAGCGCGATGACAACACCCGAGAGGGCAAACGGAATCGTGAACATAATGATCGCCGGCATACGGAGCGACTCGAACTGCGACGCCATGACGATATACACAAGCATGATAATCATCAGACCGAGAAGGATCATGTCGCGGAACGTGTCCTGCTGGGTCTCGACATTACCGCCGATATGGGTGGAGTAACCTACCGGGATGTCGAGTTGCGGGATGACCTCCGTCTCAATCGCTTTCGCAAGTTCGCCGAGGGTTGTGTTGTACGGCGTAGCCTTGACGGTGACGATACGCTGACGCGCCTTACGCTCGATGGTAGGCGGTGCCCAATACTCACCGACGGAAGCTACTTCGGTCAGTTTGACGGACTTGCCGGTAGCAGTTGGGATGGAGAGGTTGAGGATATCCGAGATAGAGTTGCGGTCATCCTCCTCAAGACGCACGACGATATCGTACTCCGAGCCGTCCTCCTTGAGGTAACCGCAGGACATACCTGCTACGCGGTTACGGAGGTAGGTGGAGATCGTAGCAGAACTCAAACCGAGGCGGGAGGCTTTCTCCTTATCGACGGTGATCTTGATATCCGGACGGTCGTCCTCACGGCTGATATTCACGTCGCGGGCACCGGGCAGTTGGGAAATCAACTGACGGCACTGCTCCGCCAACTGGGAGGTCTTATCGAAATCATAACCGTAGATCTCCAAGTCCACTGTGTTACCGCCACCGGGTCCGCCGGACGAAACAGCACACTGGTATTCGTTAATCTCCGGATAGGATGCCATCTCCTGACGGAGGATCTCGGCGATGGTCCATATATCGCGGTCGCGCTCCCATTTCTTAGGCAGACGGACGGTCATGGAAATCTTGTTGTTCATCGTGGACGAGAAGAGAGAAGCAATAGAGGCATCGTCGTTGGAACCGGCGGAGGTGCTGATCAGCTGGATCTCCGGAACGAGTTCCACGAAACGTGCTTCCAGTTGACGTGCGGTCTTGAGGGTCTCTTCGATACGCGTACCGCGTTGCAGTTTGACGGTCACGGAGAGACGGCCGTTATCCTGTTGTTGCATAAAGTCCGTACCGATCTTCCCCATGAACGCAGGAGTGAGCGAGAGGCCGAAGAAAGCCAGAAGGATAAGGAGGGTGACGAATTTATGATGGAGGCACCATCCTAACGACCTCGCGTAATACTCATCGATGACGTCCAGCGCACGAACGACGGTACGCTCGTACCAGCCCTTCTTGCCTGCCTCGTCATCCACCAGGTTTCCGTGCTCGTCCACGTGCACTTTCTTCGCCTTGAGCAGCTTGGAACAGAGCATAGGAGTAAGCGTGATAGCCACGAGCGTCGAGGTACAGCATACGACGGTGACGATCCATCCCAATTCATGGAACATGATACCCGCCATTCCGTTCAGCATCGTCAGGGGCACGAACACCGCCACGAGCACGAGGGTCGTCGCGATGACGGATACCCAAACCTCGTTGGTAGCGTAGATAGACGCCTCATGCGGATCCTCGCCGCGCTCCACGTGACGGGTGATATTCTCCAGGACGACAATCGCGTCATCCACCACCATACCGATTGCGATAGTCAGCGAACAGAGCGAGATGATATTCAGACTCGAATCCGCCAAACCGAGGTAGATAAACGCCACGATGAGGGCAATAGGAATAGTGATACCGATGATGAGCGTAGCACGCCATTTGCCGAGGAAGAAGAGGACAACGAGCACGACGAAGAGGAGGGCGTAAAGCACCGACTCTTCGAGGGAGTTGATGGAGTTCTGGATATTCTCCGAGGAGTCGTAGATCTGCTCTATCTTCACGTCCGTCGGGAGCTGTTTCTGTATCTTCGCCAGTGCGGCGCGCACGTCGCGGCAGACCTGCACGGTGTTGGCTCCGGTCTGCTTGGCGATGATCAGACGCACCGCCTCACGACCGTTGGTCTTCTCGTCCAGGGCGAGGTCCTTGATGGTATCCTTGACCGTCGCTATATCGCGGATGAAGACCTGCTGACCTTGCGGCGTCATAGCTACCATGAGGTTCTCGATCTCGGAGGACTCAATGTACTCCGAACGCACCTGCATCTGGTACTGCTCCTGCGGCATCTTGATCGTACCCGAAGAGAGGTTGAGGTTGTTCGCCGAAACGACTTGCCCCACCTGCTCCAGCGTGATGCCGTAGGCATCGAGTTTCTGCTGGTCGATATTGACATAGACATAGCGGTCCGGCGCACCCGAGAGGGAGATATTTCCGATACCGTCAATATGGTTCAACTGCGGCACCACCTCGTCGTTGAGGATCTTGTCCAGACCCGCATACGTCTCGTCCGCCGTGATGGAGTACTGGCAGATAGGCATCGTACTCGTGGAGAGTTTGAAGATCACCGGCTTGGAGCAGTTGTCCGGCAGGTTGTTCGCCGCCATATCGACGAACGAACGCACGTCGTTCACCGTCTCTTCCATGTTACTACCCCACTCCAACTCCAGCGTCACCACGGAGATATTATCCTTGGACTGCGAAGTGATGTGTTTGAGGTGATCGACGGAGGTCAGGGCGTTCTCCATGATCTTCGTCACGTTGGTCTCCATCTCACTTGCCGACGCACCCGGATAGGTAGTCATCACCGTGATATACGGCGGATCCATCTCCGGGAACTGGTCTATCGGCAGTTGCAGGAAACTAAATATACCGATGACGATGACCGCCACAAAGATGAGGGCGGTGGTCACCGGTTTTTCTATTGCACTCTTGTAAATTGCCATAATTTTTCGGGATTAAATAGGTAGACCTAGGTAGACATAGGTATTCCTATGAAGACTTAGGTAAACCTAGGATTTCCTATTTTAC
>CALZRN010000017.1 GCA_945828585.1 uncultured Bacteroidales bacterium
GAGATGTTAAATCGGCTGCAAAGATAATAAAAATAATTTAAATATACAATGAAAGGAATTATTTTAGCGGGAGGAAGTGCAACTCGTTTGTACCCGTTGAGCAAAGCGATCAGCAAACAAATCATGCCGGTTTATGACAAGCC
Source organism: uncultured Bacteroidales bacterium (assembly GCA_945828585.1). Lineage (GTDB taxonomy): Bacteria > Bacteroidota > Bacteroidia > Bacteroidales > Paludibacteraceae > Colicola. The sequence goes on from CALZRN010000017.1 coordinate 144, forward strand.
GATGATTTATTACCCCTTGAGTACATTGATGTTAGCGGGAATCCGTGAGGTGTTGGTCATCAGTACTCCGCGGGATCTGCCGATGTTTGAGGAGTTACTGGGTGACGGCAGCCGCATCGGAATGAAGCTGAGCTACAAAGTACAGTTAGTGCCGAACGGTCTGGCGCAGGCTTTCGTACTGGGTCGTGAGTTTCTGAACGGCGAACCGGGATGCTTGATTTTGGGCGATAACATGTTCTACGGCCAGCATTTCGGTCATATGCTCCGTGACGCGGTAGAGAGTGTCCAAAAAGGCGGCGCATGTATCTTCGGCTACGAAGTAGCGGATCCGCGGGCGTACGGCGTAGTGGAGTTTGAGGAAGAGCACAACCCGGATCTGCACGGAGGAAAAGAGACCGTGTTAAAAGTTAAGAGCCTCGAGGAAAAGCCGGCAGAGCCGAAGAGCAATTATGCCGTTCCGGGTCTGTATTTCTACGACGCGACGGTTTGCGAGAAGGCGGCTAATCTAAAGCCCAGCGCACGCGGCGAGTATGAGATCACGGACCTCAATAAGATTTATCTGAACGAAGGCACGCTGAAAGTCAAACTGTTCAGCCGCGGCTTCGCATGGCTGGATACGGGCAACTGCGACAGTCTGCTGGAGGCCGGCAATTTTATTGCTACTATCCAGAACAGGCAGGGATTCTATGTCAGCTGCATCGAGGAGATCGCTTGGCGCAACGGCTGGATCAGTACAGAGCAGCTGGCGGCTTTGGGCAAAGAGATGAAGACCGCTTACGGCCGGTACTTAGAGCGGATTGCTGCAAAGGGATTTTAGAAGAAAGACCGCTTCGCTCAAAGTAGAAAGTCAAAAGATGAAAGACAAAAGATAAGATTCTATGAAACGCTTCATTTTTATGCTTTTCGTTACGCTTGGGGTATTGAGCCTCAGCGCGCATGAGCATTATGTCATTCAGCACTACTCCATCCAAAACGGCTTGAGTCAAAACACCGTCATGGCTATTTTGCAAGACAAGCAGGGATTCATGTGGTTCGGTACGTGGGATGGTCTGAACCGTTTTGACGGCTACACCTTCAAGATCTACAAGGCGATGAATAACGGCCAGAAAGTCCGTGTGAACAACCGCGTGGTGATGATCTTTGAAGATGAGGCAGAGCAGATCTGGTGGAGCACGTATGACGGCCATTACTACCGTATAGACGCGTCGCGGAAGGTGACTTCCGAGTTCCCTTACGACAGTCTTCCTGAAGGCATGGTGGCGCAGATGGCGGAGAGAGACAAGAAGACGAAAGTCGATTCGCACGGCATCATCTGGCAGGCCGATGACACGCAGGGAATCTTGCGTTATCGTTACGGCCAATGGAAGCGTTTTACGCCGCCTCTGGACAGCCGATATGCAGGTCGGTTGCGTGAGCATTTCTTACTGATTGAAGATAACTTAGGCCGTACATGGGTGAATCCGACCGGTGGAGGATGGAGCTACTACGACATGGAGAAAGATGAATTGGTCTATCCTATCGAGCAGCTGACAAACATGATCCATACAGCATATATCGACCGCGACGGACAGATGTGGATCTCCACGTACGACGGTGGTGTAGATTGCGTGAACATGGATCCGACGCCTTACCAGCTGCACGACATGCGTCATTCGGAATCGGATAACGGCGAAGTACGTGCTTTTGCCCGCACGAGGAAAGGCGAAGTGCTGACGCTCGTCAAGTCAGAGACGGGTGTGTATTGCGCTTTGGAGAGTTCGCACGGGATGTTGTACGGAACCAAGGGGCATGGTTTGAAAAATATCACGACGGGCAAGACCATCCCGACGAGCCATCCGGATATCTACGATTTGGAGGAAGGACGCGACGGAGAGTTGTATGTAGCGACTTACGGCGGCGGTGTGAATATCCTCAAGATGACAGAGAAAGGCTGGGCAGAACCCAAAGTGGTGGGTCAAGGCATGAAAGTGCGCGACATAGAGATCGTGGATGAGACCCTCTGGTGCGGTACGACGACCGGTCTGCTGAAGATCAACCTGAACACCTACGAGAGCACGGTCATTCCGAGTTATGATATCCGCGCCATCTACTATAGCCGCGACAAGTTATGGCTGGGCTCCTTCGGTGGAGGTCTGCTGACGATGGATCCGAAAGACCCGGAGGCCAAAATCACCTCTGTAGAGACTTTCCATGATATCATCCTGAGCATGGCGGGCGACAACAAGAACCTCTGGTTCACCTCGGAGAGCGACATTGCCCAGCTGGATCTGGAAACAGGACACCTCTACTACTACGATGCGCTGGACGGCGAGCACAACACCTTCTTCACGGAGGCGGAGGCGCTACGTACTCCAAATGGAGTAATCCTGTTCGGTTACTCGAACGGCTACTGTTCCTTCGATCCTTCGCACATCCGTCATTCTGAATCCGTCCCGCCGCTTCGTATCACGCGTATCACGGCGCAAGACGAGGAATGGGAAGGAGACACGATTACCCTTCCGCACGGTAGCAATGTGACCATCGAATATGCAGCGATGGATTATGTGGGCATAGATAAAATCTACTACTCCTACAAGATGGACGGCATCGACAAGAGTTGGAACCATCCGACCGATTTGCGACGCGTTACCTATAGCAACCTGCAACATGGCGAATATATCTTCCACGTCCGTTCGACCAACCGTGAAGGCGGCGAGGTGGAGAACGAGCGCACGCTCGTGATTATGGTAGATAAACCACTGTGGCTGACGTGGTGGGCGATTTTGCTGTACGTCATTGGCATCCTTGTTCTGATTAGCATCACAGCTTATACCGTGAGCACCTATAACATGCTGCGCCAGAAAGTGAAGATCGAGCAACAAGTGACGGATATCAAACTGCGGTTCTTCACGAACATCAGTCATGAACTGCGCACCCCTCTGACGCTGATTTTGGCGCCGGTGGAGAATATCCTGCAGAACGAGCGAATCAGTCAAAGCGTCCGCAACCAGCTGGAGATCGTCCAGAGTAACAGTCAGCGTATGTTACGTATGGTGAATCAACTGCTGGAGTTCCGTAAGGTGCAGAACCAGAAGATGAAACTGAAAGTGCAACAGACCCTGCTGAGCGACTTAGCGGAAGAGACGTGCGCTAACTTCCGCAAAGAGGCGGACGACAAACATATTCAGTTTGAGATTGTGAATCAGGCGGAAGACTCGACCGTTTGGGTGGATCGCGGACGTATGGACACCATCCTTTGGAACCTGCTGAGTAACGCCTTCAAGTTCACTCCGGCAGGTAAATCCATCCGCGTCATCATCGCCGACAAGCCGGGATTCGTCACTTTGGCTGTAAAAGACGAAGGTGTGGGAATAGCGCCGGACAAACGCAATGTATTGTTTGAACGTTTCTCGAGCAACAATGAGCTGAACAGCAATAACACCACAGGAACCGGTATCGGAATGAACCTGACGAAAGAGCTGGTGGATCTGCACCACGGCTACATCGACGTGGAGAGCGAAGTGGGCAAAGGTACCACGATCACCATCCTCCTGCATACGGGCAAAGAGCATTTCGGGAACGAGGTCGAGTTTATCGCCGATGACAACACCACGATTGCAGCTGTCGAACCGACGTTTGAAGATAAGATTGAGCAACTGCAGCAAGAGCAGCAGGAGCGACAACGCACGATCTTGGTGGTCGATGACAGCAAAGACATGCGTACCTTCCTGACGAACATCCTCAGCAAAGAGTACCACGTAGAGACCGCTGCGGATGGCGAAGAGGCGGAGCGAATCATCCGAACCAAGCAGATTGATCTGGTGGTAACCGACCTGATGATGCCGAAAATCGATGGTCTGGAGCTGACGCAGTTTATCAAGCAGAACAAAGATTTTGACTACATTCCTGTCATCCTGCTGACCGCCAAGACGGCTATCGAGAGCCGCTTGCAGGCACTTGATTACGGCGCAGATGATTATGTCACCAAGCCTTTCGAGCCGGAATACCTGCGCGCAAGGGTACATAATATCCTGACCCTGCGCAGCCAACTCGAGCAGAGTTACCGCGAGCGTCTGATGCGTCTGGAGCCGCAGAAAGGCGACGAGCCTATACTGGGCGATGCCTTCCTGGCCAAACTCTTGGGCGTCATGGAAAAGCAGCTGGACAACAACACCCTGACGGTCGATGACCTGGTCGATGAGATGGGCATGGGCAGAACGGTCTTCTTCAACAAGTTGAAGAGCATGACCGGCCTCAGTCCTGTAGAGTTCATCCGCGAGATGCGTATCAAACGGGCTGCGCAACTCTTAGAAGATCGCCAGTATAACATCACCGAAGTGACTTATATGGTCGGCATGAACGACTCACGGTATTTCGCCAAGTGCTTCAAGAACACGTACGGCGTCACGCCGAGTGAGTACCGCCGGGCAGCTTTGGAGAAAGAAGAAAAATGATGATCGGTAAGCAAACAGGCATACTTTTTCTCGCTCTGGCGCTGCTTTGCGGTTGCGGCGGCAAAGGTCCGCAGCGGCCCAGCCAACGCAAGGGAGAGAAGCCCCAGGAGGACACTACCCAACTGGCGTTGATGGAGATGACGCTCCGCATGGCGGAGGCGGCAGACCAAGCGGTCGAGCAAGCCGTTCAGGCGCAGGAAGAGACCTTTGCCCTCTATGAGGCGCACGCTTGGATACATATCTCCGACCCCGGCCAGACGGATGAGCCGACCTTGCAGCCCGAGAAATCCTACCCCATCCACATGCGCGTTTATACGCTCGAAGGGAAACTGCTGACGGACAACAAAGGCACCTACGCCATCGGCAAGAACGAACTACCGTACGCGGTGGATCGGAATCTACGGGAGATGCACCCCGGTGCAAAAATGCGCATGTACGTACCATGGTACACCGCCTTTGGACAACAGGGGACGGAGCATGTGCCGCCATTTGAAAATGTAATCATAGATTTAGAGATACAAGAATGAAAAAAACAATCCTAATGTTGCTTCTCGGGCTGGGTCTCATGACCGCCGGATGCACATCCAACACGTACTCCAGATTGCGCGACAAGGAGGATAAACTGATCGCCAATTATATTAGCCGCAACGGACTTCAGATCATTGAGGAAGAACCCGCGGAAGACCATCAATGGGGACCAAAAGAGTACTACAAAGTCAGCGGGTACGACAACCTCTATTTCCACCTCATCCAGCGTGGAGACACGTCGTATGAGATTGTCCCGAACGATCTGATCGTGGTGCGGTACAAGCAGTTTGAGTTGACGGAAAACGCCGACACACTGAGTTATTGGACGACGCTCGACCAGGCCTTTCCGAGGGAGTTTCACTATCAGAACATCGCAGAATGCGAGTGCGTAGGATGGCATGTGGCGGTGAAGTTAATGAAATATGCCGACGCGCAATGCGAGATCATTGTGCCCAGCAAATTAGGTTTCACGGAAGATCAGACCTCCGTGACGCCCTATGTCTATATAATGAAAATCAAAGTAAAGCAATAATATGAGTTTAGTAAAGAGTATTTCCGGTATCCGCGGCACGATCGGCGGCCGTGTGGGCGAGGGTTTGAACCCCGTGGATATCGTTCGTTTTACCGCTGCGTACGCAACGCAACGCCGCGCAGCCATGCCCGGTAACAACAAGATTGTGGTGGGTCGAGATGCCCGTATCAGCGGACAGATGGTCGATCAGATTGTGTGCGGAACCCTCATGGGGATGGGTTACGATGTGGTGAATATTGGTCTGGCTTCAACGCCGACAACCGAGTTAGCCGTCACCGGCGAGCAGGCCGCTGGAGGCATCATCCTCACCGCCAGCCATAACCCCAAACAATGGAACGCCCTCAAGCTCCTTAACGAGAAAGGCGAGTTCCTCAATGATGCAGAAGGCAAAGGAGTGCTGGCGATTGCCGAAAAAGAGGATTTCACCTTTGCCGAAGTGGATCAATTAGGTCATATGACCAACAAAGATTACCTGCCTTACCATATTGAGCAGGTCCTGAAACTGAAACTTGTGGACGTAGAGGCAATCAAAAAGCGCCATTTCACCGTCGCTATCGACTGCGTCAACTCTGTCGGCGGATTAGCCATTCCCGCTATCCTGAAAGCTGTCGGCGTAGAGAATATCATCGAACTGAACTGCACGCCGAACGGTCATTTCCCGCATAACCCCGAACCCCTGCCGCAACACCTGACTCAGATCAGCGACCTACTGAAGTCCGGTAAGGCGGATGTGGGTTTTGTAGTCGATCCCGACGTCGATCGTCTGGCAATCATCTGCGAGAACGGAGAGATGTTCGGAGAGGAATATACCCTCGTCAGCGTGGCGGATTACATCCTTCGCCATACGCCGGGCAACACGGTCAGCAACATGTCCTCCACCCGCGCCTTAAGCGATGTGACCAAAGCGCACGGCGGAGAGTATAGTGCTAGCGCAGTGGGTGAAGTGAATGTGGTGGCGGAGATGAAACGCGTGAACGCCGTTATTGGCGGCGAAGGCAACGGCGGTGTCATTTACCCCGAGTGCCATTACGGACGCGACGCGCTGGTCGGCATCGCACTCTTCCTGAGCCATTTGGCAAAATTGGACATGAAGGTCAGCGAACTGCGCCGGACCCTGCCCGACTACTGCATCTCCAAGAACCGCATCGACCTCACGCCCGACACCGACGTGGATGCCATCCTGGCACGCGTCAAAGAACTCTACAAAAACGAACGCGTCAACGACCGAGACGGCGTGAAGATCGATTTCGCCGACGGATGGGTACATCTGCGCAAGTCCAATACCGAACCCATCATCCGCGTTTATTCCGAAGCGGCGACGATGGAGCAGGCCAACACCCTCGCACAGAAAGTAATAGCTGTCATAAAGGGATAATTTACCCTTGAATGCTAGACAATAGCTAGACGATACCTAGACAATACAACATGGCTCATTACTACATCATAGCGGGCGAAGCTTCCGGCGACATGCACGCCGCAGCGCTGATTAAGCAGATCCGTCTTCGCGATTCCGAGGCGCAGATAAGCGGCTTGGGCGGCGACAAGATGGCTGCGGAGGGCTGCACCTTGCATCGCCATATACGCCACATGGCGTTTATGGGCTTTGCCGCTGTGATGAAGCACTGGAGGGATGTGAAGGATAATTTCCGTATTGCCAGGGAGACCCTTCTGCAAGACCGACCGGACGCGCTGATCCTCATCGACTACCCTTCCTTCAACCTGCAGATGGCGGCTTTCTGCCGACGACATCTGCCCCAAACGAAGATCTACTATTATATCCCTCCGAAAGTATGGGCGTGGAAACGCAGACGCATCCATAAGATCGCACGCCTTTGCGACGAGGTATTGGGTATCTTCCCCTTTGAACCGGCTTTCTACGCGAAGTATGGCTACCGCTGCACGTATGTCGGTAACCCGACCGCGGAGGAGATCAACGGTATAAAGGCGAAAGGCGAAAGGGAAGAGGCGAAAGGGAATACGATTGCCATCCTGCCTGGTTCCAGACCTTCAGAGATCAGTCATTGCCTGCCGCAGATGCTCGAAGCGGCACGGCGGTTTACGGACTACGCGATAGTGGTCTGCGCAGCACCGGGTATAGAGGATAGTTTCTATCAGCCATATATGGCGGAAGGCGAGACCTTGACACACGACACATACGCCACGCTCCAAACCGCCAAATCGGCAGTAGTCAACTCCGGTACGGCGACCTTGGAGACAGCCCTCATCGGATGTCCGCAGGTAGCAGTTTATCATCTGGCATGCTCACGCCTCATCGGGCTGATCCGCTGGGCGCAACCCCTATTGTTCTCCATCCGTCATTTCACCTTGGTGAATATCATCGCGGAGCGGGAAGTAATCAAGGAATGCGTGGCGAATGATTTCACGGTAGAGAACGTGTCCGCAGAGTTAGAGAAACTGCTGAACGACCCAACTTATACAAAAAATATGCTCGCGGAGTACGAGCATATTCGTTCTGTCTTAGGCGTTGAACCTGCCGCCGGGAAAGCCGCAGCCATCATCACATCGACACTAACAGCGCAGCCAGAATGTAAGGCATAGCGCCGGCTAAGATGCCTTTCGACAACCGCCAGGTGTCGGTGGTATAGAAGACAAAGATCAACGCCAGATCCGGAAAGACACTTACCAGCAACAACTTGCTTAACACGCCTCCGGCTTGAAACTGCAATGTCTGCAGCGGATACCAGAGATTCATCACCTCTATATAGGTGAGCCCGAACGCTGCCGGCAAAAGCAAACCGACCAATATCCCTATCCAATACCGATCAAAGCGATCCATAATCTGTCCAGTCTAATGAGAGCGGAGTGATGGCGAGTAACTGATGATCCATCGCCCAAATATCCGTGTCGGTCGCCGAAGGCTCCTCGTTGATGAAAGCACCGGCTAGTTTCCATCCTTTCAACACTCCTTCGGGCAGAGGTTCGTCCTCAATAGGCGCCAACTCATTTGCCCAATGTCCCACACATTGCCTCGTCCATCGCATTCCTTCTATCTCGCCCACGGGCGCGTTAATATTATAGCACGTGCGCGCGGAGATACCCTCTTCGTAGAGATGTTTCGTCACGTCGCAAAGGAAAGGCTGCAACCAATGCAGGTCCACGTCCATCTCATGGCTGTTAATCGACCATCCGACAGCGGGAATCCCCTTCTCTGCCGCCACGAGACACGCACCGATCGTACCGGAATACATGGCATTGATAGCTGCGTTAGAGCCATGATTGATACCCGAGACCACCAAGTCAATCGGGGTATCCGGGAAGAGGTACTCACGGGCGATCTTCACACAATCAGCCGGTGTACCACTCGTCACATAGACCTCGGCACCATTAAGGTCGTGCTCCTCTATCTTCCGCAGATAGATGGGTTGGGCTACGGTGATTGAAGCAGCGTAACCGGTTCGCTGGCCATCGGGGCAGACCACTGTCACACGACCTAATTTGGTCATTTCCTTCGCCAGCAGACGGATACCTGCCGTACCCCACCCGTCGTCATTTACTACTACAATATTCATCATTCCGGGAACATTACAACTTCGAACATATTGCCGGCGGATACTAACTTGCGGAGGGTCTCTTGTACGGTCTCAGCGGTAATCGCCTCTACAGCCGCCTTGTAATCACGGATGTTATTGTGGCCGTACATGTAATACATGTAAAGCGACTGACGCCAATAGGTATTCTTCTCCAGATCCTCTTGGAAATCCTTCAGCATGGACTCTTTCTCTTTCTGCAGGTCGTTCGCCAGCGGACCGTTTGCGATGATGGTCTGCACCTCTTCATGGATGATTTCCATGAGTCGTTCCTGCTTCTTGGGATCGGTATCAAACTGCATGAGCAGACCTGCACGCGGGCTCGGCAGACCCATTACGTAACCGTACGTGCCGACGCCGTACGAACCTCCTTCGCGCTCACGGATCGACTCCAAGTAGCGGGTAGAGAGTATGCGTCCGATCATCTCCATATTCAGGTCATTTGCCATCGTGAAAGGAATGTCATACGAGGTATACTGGATGCGGTTGGAAGCCGTCGTGGTCTCCATCGCGCGGCTGAAATAGTTCTTCTGCTGGCCCATCGTTACGGTGATATGATGGTCAATCACTTCTTCACTGTTGCATTTCTTGGTCTTCATGCCGCCAAGCCAGAGGCAGATCAACTCCTGCACTTTCGGATCCTTGGGGTTGATGTTTCCGACAAAGACAAAGGTGAAGTCCGCCGGGTTCGCAAAGCGTGCCTTGTAAACCTCCAGCGCCTTGTCAAGACTCACGCGGTCGAGCATCTCTTTATTGAAGAGGATCGTACGCGGCGAGTGGTTCGTGGACATCATCTGTACGGAGTCGGAGAACGCAATCTTCGGGTTCTTGTCGCGGTTAGCAAGCTGATTACGCAGGAGTCCCATAAAGGTCTCGTACGCTTTCTCGTCGCGACGCGGCGATGTGAAGTAGAGGTACGTCAGCTGCAGCATCGTCTCGAGGTCCTTGATAGACGACGAACCGTGCATCCGCTCCACGTTCTCGGCGATCTCTGCGGAGACAGAGACGGTCTTGCCTGTCAGGGCTTTCTCCAACTGGGTTGCGGAGAAACGACCTATACCGCTCATCTCAATCAGCGAAGTAGCCGCTTCTGCGGACGGCAGGTCTTCGGTCTTGACTTGGCTCAGACCACCTTTCGAGAAAGCCTGCATGAGGATCTCGTCCGCTTTGAAATCTGTCGGATGGAAGACCACTTTGATGCCGTTGGAGAGAACCCACTCCGTTGCCTCAATCTCTTCATTCTCTCGGAAAGATTTGATCTTGCCCTTATGCGGCGCTTTCTTCACGAGTTCGGTGTCGATCACCTCCTCTACGGGCGCTTCGATCGCCAAGTCGCTTTGTCCGGCGATAGCGGCTAAGAGGGTCTCCTCAGACGGAATATTGACACCCTCTTTCTCCGGACCGGAGATAGCGATGGTCGGGTTCGCATGGATAAGCGCTTTCGCTACATTATTCACGGTCTCCAGCGATACGAGCGGCAGAACCGCCTGCACAAAATCGTACTCCCATTGAGCACCCGGCATGGACTCGCCGTCTTCGAAATGACGGATACACTCCCGCGCCAAGGTGATGTTACGACGGGTGTTACGCTCGTTGAAGTATTTCTCCATAGAGTTCATCTTCTCGATCTTGACGCGTTCCAACTCAGCGTTGGTAAAGCCGTAACGGTGCATCTTCTCGAGTTGGAAGAGCAGGTCGTTGAAGGCCTCTGTCTCGCGTCCCTCTTTGGGAATCACGATGCCGTAGAACGCATCCATCTTCTTCGCCGCCTCGCCATACTGACATCCGGCGCCGGTGAAGGACGCTTTGGGGTCTTGGGAGAGCTCGGAGAAGCGGTTATTGAGCATGTCGCAGGCTAACTCGCGGACGAGGTTGAGCATGTATTCCTGCGCCGTTCCTTGCATGGCTTCGGGCAGCTGGTCGAACTTATACTCCATGGTCACGCGGCTGCCTTCGGCTTCTTTATCCGTCACGATAGCCACCAGCGGTTTGTCATTGTGGTTGACCGTATAGATAGGCCGCTCGCCGTAGTTGGCACGACGGGGAACATCTGCCCAAAGGGCTTTGATCTTCGCCTCGATGGAATCGACATTGATGTCGCCCACTACGATGATTGCCTGGTTGTCCGGACCGTACCATTTATGGTAGTAGTCGCGGAGGGCTTGGTATGCGAAATTATTGATGACCGCGGTGTCGCCGATGACGTCACGTTTGGCGTACTGGGTACCCGGGTACATCTTCGCGTTCATCTCTTTCCATATACGCCGGCTCGCCGTGCGACCCGTACGCCATTCTTCGAGGATGACGCCTCGCTCCGCATCGATCTCTTCGTCCAAGAGGAGCAGACCGCAGCTCCAGTCGTGCATCACTAACAACGCGGAGTCCACGATTCCTTCACGGTACGTCGGTACATCCGAGAGGCGATAGACGGTCTCGTCGATGGAGGTATAGGCGTTGATGTTGCCGCCGAAGTTCACACCCACGGACTCGAAATAATTGATAATGCCCTTGCCCGGGAAATGCTGGGTGCCGTTGAAGGCCATGTGCTCCAAGAAATGCGCCAGACCGTTCTGGTGATCCTCTTCGAGGATAGCACCCACAGCCTGTGCGATATGGAACTCTGCGCGCTGTTTGGGTTGTTCGTTATGACGGATATAATAGGTCAATCCGTTGTCTAACTTGCCGTAACGAACCTCGGGGTCCATCGGCAGTTTCTCCGGCGCTTCCTGCGCCGATACCATCATCGCTGCCATGAGCAACGAGATAGCGAACGTAAGTCTTTTCATATTTTTTTGTATTTTATTCTACATTAGGCTCTTCTGTTTTCTTCTTGCGCGGTGCACGACGTTTGGGCTTGGCGGCTTTCTCAGCTTCCGCGATAGCGGCATTGACCTCCAAGAGTTCGTCTCCGCGGCTCTTCCACGGTCTCGGACCGAGGATACGCTCCACATCTTCGGAGGTGATCACCTCGCGGTCGATGAGCAGTTGGGCTATCTGATGATGACCTTCCGCATGGTCAGTCAGGATCTGCTTGGCACGCGCCATCTGGTCGGCGATGATACGCTGGGTCTCGGCATCAATGGTCGTTGCCGTCTGCTCGGAATATGGCTTTGTGAAACCGTAGTCGTACCGGCCGGTGGAGTCGTAGAAGGACACATCCTTGAGTTTCTCGCTCATGCCGTAGTAAGCTACCATAGCGTACGCCTGTTTGGTTGCGCGCTCGAGGTCATTGAGGGCGCCGGTAGAGGTCTGCTCGAGGAAGAGCTGCTCCGCAGCACGACCACCCAGTAACGAGCAGAGCTCGTCGAGGATGTGCTCCTCGTTGGTCAACTGCCGCTCTTCGGGTAAGTACCATGCAGCACCTAAAGCCATTCCTCGCGGCACGATGGTCACTTTGACCAAGGGGTTCGCCCATCGCAGCATCCAGCTGATGGTAGCGTGGCCTGCCTCATGATAAGCGATGGATTTCTTCTCCTCTTCGGTCATGATCTTGTTCTTGCGCTCCAGACCACCCACGATACGATCGACGGCGTCCATGAAGTCCTGTTTGCCGATCTTCTTGCGTCCGCCGCGTGCTGCTATCAACGCCGCCTCGTTGCAGACATTCGCGATATCCGCTCCGGAGAAGCCCGGCGTCTGTTTGCTTAAGAAGTCGATATCCACCGTCTCATCGAGTTTGAGCGGACGGAGGTGTACCTGAAAGATCTCCTTACGCTCTTGAAGATCCGGCAACTCGACATGTATCTGCCGATCGAAACGTCCGGCACGAAGGAGTGCGGCATCGAGCACATCGGCACGGTTCGTAGCGGCAAGGATGATCACGCCGCTGTTCGTTCCGAAACCGTCCATCTCCGTCAGGAGCTGGTTCAACGTGCTCTCGCGCTCGTCGTTACCGCCGGTCATGACACCTTTCCCACGGGCACGACCGATAGCGTCTATCTCATCGATGAAGATGATAGCCGGGGCTTTCTCTTTGGCTTGACGGAAGAGGTCACGCACACGACTTGCACCGACGCCGACGAACATCTCCACGAAATCCGAACCGCTCATCGAGAAGAACGGTACTCCGGCTTCGCCGGCAACGGCTTTGGCAAGCAAGGTCTTACCCGTTCCCGGAGGGCCTACAAGAAGCGCGCCCTTGGGGATCTTCGCACCGATCTCCGTGTATTTCTTGGGGTTCTTGAGGAACTCCACGATCTCCTGCACCTCCTGTTTGGCGCCATAGAGACCTGCCACGTCTTCGAAAGTCACTTTGTCCTTCTTCTCCTTATCGAAGAGCTGCGCTTGCGCTTTGCCCACGCCGAAGATACCTCCTCCCAGACCGCTTCCCATGCCTCGTCCGAGATAGACGAAGAAGAGAATCATCAGCGCAAAAGGAAGGATATTGACGAGTATCAGATACCAGTAGTCATGGCTCTTGACATACGTCACGTCGATAACCGCTTTGCCATCGGCTTTGCGCCCGGCGTTCACGGAGTCCATGTATTTGGAGAACTCCTCTACGGAAGGCACCTGAGTTCGCAGTTGTCCTTTCGCTTTCTCGCCGTCGCCTTGCGTACCGAAGACCATGGTATAGTGTTGCGGACGCACGGTAGCAGTAGCTTTCAGGTCATCGGCTACTTCGATCTTCTCAATCGTTCCCGCATCGATGTATGCGGTCAGCTTGGTATAACTCAACTCCTTGCTCGCTCCATTGCCTTCTTTGTCGCCAAAGAGGTAGAATCCCAAGATGGCGAAAGCAGCAGTATAGAGCAGGATACCGATCCATCTCCTCGGACCGGAAGGTTGCCCGTTCTGCTGTTTCTGCGGCTGCATTTGGGGTCTTGTATTTCTTTTTTCTGCCATTTTCGTAATTCCGTTATTTCGTGATTTAGTAATTATTCCTCCGGAAGTTCTGTCACTTTTCCATCCGCCCAGAGGTGCTCAATATCGTAAAAAGCACGAGGTTCACGCTGCATGACGTGGACAAAAATAGTGCCATAATCCATCGCGATCCACTCGGCATTCTCCTGTCCAGCAACGGAGAGAGGATGTACGTGGGTGGTCGTACGCACGAAATCATCAATCTCGTCCGCGATAGCGGCTACCTGCGTGTTACTCTGTCCCTCGCAGATGACCATCATCTCAACGGGCGCCTCTTTGATCTTGCGTAAGTCAATAGTTACGATTCTTTGTCCTTTTCGGTTGCGGATACCTTCGATGATGGTATCCATCAGTTTTTTGGTGCTTATCTCTTTCATATATTCATTTGGGTATATTCAAACCTTTGCGGGTGCAAAGGTACGACTTTTTTTTGACATATGCAAATTTTTCTTGCAAAATGTCTTTTGCTCTTGCATATATGCAATTTTTGTCGTACCTTTGCGCTCAAAATACGAATAAATCAGCTATGGAGTACGAGATTATTTCCGAGCGGCAGGAGAAAGTGCTGCGGTATCTGGAGGACCATCACATCCCTTTTACGACCTATAACCACCCCGAAGGCAAGACCATCGAAGAGGCGAAGCGTTGGTGGCATGACGACGGGTCGGTGCATTGCAAGAATATCTTCATGCGCAATCACAAGGGCGACCGGCATTACCTCATCTGTTTCCCTTGCGACGAAGACTTAGCGATTCATGACATAGAGCATTGGCTGAAGGAGATTCTCGTCTCGCAGGGCAAGAAAGCCCCCGGCAAACTGTCGTTTGCTTCGCCCGAAAGGATGATGCGTTATTTGGGCCTGGAACCGGGTTCTGTCAGCCCTTTCGGGCTTATTAACGACACCGACCACCACGTCATTCTCTTTCTCGACAGCCGTTTGAAAGAGGCCCCTTCGCTCTCTTTCCATCCCAACGACTGCCGCGGCACGGTCGTCATCTCCCAAGACGCTTTTCAGCAATACCTCTCCTCCGTCGGCAACACCGTAGAGTATTTGCATATTTAGTACTTGCATATTTAGTATCTCCAAGTACTAAAAATCATCAAAAATTAGTACTTCCAAGTACTTTTTCGGGCAAAAAGAAGCTAAAACCACCTATTTTAGTATCTCCAAGTACTAAAAATTGCCAAAATTTAGTATCTCCAAGTACTTTTTTGCATAAAAACAACCGATTGTACTATATTTTAGATTTCTGCCGATAGCATTTCGTGTCTTATACTGAAATAGGTTTACTCATAAAACGAATAAAAAGTGTCAAATTTTAAGATTTCAGTTTTATGAAGCAGACCCTAAATCATTATTCTCAATCGTTCAAACAACAAGTTTTGGATGACTATTTTCAGTCCGGCATGAGCCAGGCAGGATGCTGTCGCAAGTGGAATATTCCGCTAACAACACTATCTTCTTGGCTCAGGACTTGCACATCTCAAGAAAAAAGTGTATCTTTGCACTCAAATTCGATTCACATGGATGCGAAAGACCAAGCTTTAGAGAACCTGCGCGTGGAGAACGAGCGTCTCCGTCGCGAGGCGGAGTATCACAAACTCCGTGTGGCAGGTTATGAGCGTCTTCTTGAGATTGTCAAACAGGAAGACGGCATCGACCTGCTAAAAAAAGATGGTGCCAAACAGTAAAACGCCTGTCCGTGGAGTATCCATACGAAACTATGGAGACACTCTGCGGGCTGTTTGGCAAGTCTAAGCAGGCCTATTACAAGCACAAACGCAAGTCTTTCAGCGAGTTAGAAATTGAGCGAGAGGTGTTATCCATTGTGGCAACCTACCGGGCAGAGATGCCTCTGATAGGCGGTCTCAAGTTATATCATCTTACCCGTTCTGTGCTTGGCGATGCCTTGGGTATGGGACGAGACAAGTTTTTAAACTTGCTACACCGGCATAAGCTGATCATCCCTCCGCGCAAATCGCATCACACGACTAACTCTAACCACATCTACTTTAAGTATCCAAATCTTGTCAAAGAACTCGTTATTACGTATGTTAATCAACTATGGGTGTGCGATATAACGTATATCTACACCACGGATGATAAGTTTTGTTATTTGCATCTTGTAACGGACGCTTTCTCGCGCATGGTCATTGGCTACGTTCTGGCGCCCACTCTGGAAGCCAAGTACACCGTTGAGGCTTTGCAGCAAGCCATTAGCCATGCCGGAAGCGGCAATCTGTGCGGTACTATCCATCATTCGGATCGAGGCGTCCAGTACTGCTGTGACGAGTATATCACGCAGCTCAAGGCTCATCATATACGCATCAGCATGACCGAGGACAGCAATCCGACGGATAATGGTATGGCAGAGCGTGTGAATGGTATTATCAAGAACGAGTTTCTGGAGCCATTACAAACCCCTAAGAATCTGCTTGAAGCGTTACCATTAGTCGACCACGCTGTCCGCACATATAATACGTTACGCCCTCATCTTAACCTTAATATGCGCACACCTGCGCAGGTGTATGAGGGAAACAATAATTTTATAGGTTAAAGGTATAGGTTTAATGAAAATATTTTTGCGTATGTCAATTTTTTGTAGTATCTTTGCAGCGTCTTTTGATCAGTAAACCATTTTCGTACTCCGGTCAACCTTTTTAGGTATCGAGTCAAAAGTTTACGATTTTTAAGATTACATCTCAGTTATCGAGTCAACCTTTTTCAGTTTTAGTCACTACGGGTTGATTAGCATAATATATCGTATATCTAACGTATATGTATCGTGTATCTTTCGTATATCTATCGTGCTTGCAATGAGATATATAGCGGATTTTTGGCTGCAAAGTTACACAAAAATAAATGACAATAACTTTTCACCGGAACAAGCCGTGAAACATGTTGTTAATTGTTTATAAGGTTTCCGTTCGGGGTGTATGTTCTGCCGTTCCGGATTATGAGAACTTGTCCTTCGCGGAGTACTTTGACGCTTTTTCCCCCGTCAGATACATTGCTGACGTTTTGTGTCCAAGAGGTGTTCAGCGTTGCCGAAGACGCTACCGATTGGTTGCCGAGCGCATTAACGGCAGTGCCGGAAGCACCGGATGGATTGATATTGATTGTCCCTCCTGTCATAGTGAAACTGCCGGTATTCTCGGCGGAGGTGTCGTTGTTTTTTAACCCGACAGAAATGCCGTCATCGCCTTGTCCGCTGATGTTCACCACACCGCTCTCCATGGAAAAATACTGGTTGCAGTTAATGCCGTCTTTGACCGCTTTCAGCACATTAATCGTGCAGTTGCGGACAGTCATGTACTCTTTGCTCCAGATAGCGTTTGCATAATTGCCATACACATTGAGCGTGCCGTAGCCCTTGAACTCCACATGTCCTTTGCACTGCAGACATCCTTTCCAGGCATCCACGGCTGTGCTGGTGCCATCCGTCAAGGTGTTCTCCGTATCACGCTTGATACTGATTTCCACGCGTTTGCCGTTCTGGATGTCGATGGCAGGCCCATTGGGGTTGGTTAATGTCAGTGCACGCAGGCCGACTGTGGATTTATAGGCCCCTTCCATATAAAACGAGCCATTCGCACTGGTTCCAGTCAGTTCGTAGTTGATTTCACCCGTTGAGAGTCCTACATTTGGACTTTGGATGACGCGCACATGCGAACCGGTGGATGTAATGGTCACATAGTTCTTGATGTTCTCGCACACGACTGCCGAAACTGACGTGCCGGAATAGGTGAGATAAACCATGTTGGTGGTGTCGTTGGTATATGTCACCGGCACTTCTACACTGTTTGCGTAGCTGTCTTTGCATGATGTCAAACCTATACATGCAATCAGAAAAAATAGTATATTCTTCATATTTGTTAAATTGTTAAATGGTTAAACTGTTATTGTAAATCCCGAATGGTTTTCGCCACGTTGATAAGGTGGTCGGCTAAATCACTTTGTAGTCAGTTCGTCGAACTTGGCTTTCATCGTGGGATTGCCGGCAGTGAGACGTTTGATAGTCACCTCCTGCAGTTTCTTATCCGCGAGGTTGAGGTTATCGCCGGACTTAACGAGGTTCTCCCGCACTTTCTGAAGATGAGCGATGGTCTTGTCGATCTCGTCGATAGCATCGGAGAAACGCTCGTTAGCGAGGCGTACGTTACGTCCGAAAGCGTCCTTGAAGGTCATAAGTTTGTCTTCAAAATTCGTCACATCGACCTGTTGCGCCTTGACTAACGCCAGTTCGCGTTTGGCGTCGAGGCTCTTCTTGCTGGTCTGGCAAAGGAGCGTGATAAGCGGAATGAAGAACTGCGGGCGGATGACGTACATCTTCTCGAAGCGATGGCTCATATCGACAATACCGCCGTTGTAGAGTTCGCTCTCGGGTTCAAGCATGGAGACGAGGACTGCGTACTCGCAGCCTTTCTTACGCCGGTCGGCATCCAGTTTGGCAAGGAAGTCCTCGTTCTTGTGCTTGGTTGCCGTCTCGTCGTTCTCGTTCTTCATTTCAAACATGATAGAGATATACTCTACCCCATCTTCGGACTTGTCCCGGAAGACGAAATCGCCTTTCGTTCCCTCTACTACTTCGTTGTCTTTCTCGAAATAAGCGTACGGCATGAGCGGCCGGAGGAGTTGATTGAACTGGGTGGAGCAATGTATCTCCAGCGTCTCTCCGACCATCTTGGTAGAGAGGCGCGTCTTGAGCTCCTTGTAGTAAGCTATCTGCTCTTGCGCCGCCTTACGTTCCGCTTCCCACTGCGTCTTGGCTTGCGCCAGCTCCTGCTCCTTCTTCATATATGCCTCTGTAGCCTGTTGCCGCACTTGCGCCACGGCTAACTGCTTCTGCTGCTCAGCCTGATCCAAACGGGCTTGGAGCGATTGTAGTTGGAGTTGTATCTGGGCTTGTGCAGTCTTTTGCTCGGCTGCCTGACGTGCCTGTTCGGCTTGCTGACGGGCTTTCTGAGTCTCCTCAAGTTCGTGGATACGGCGTTGTAATTCTGCATCGAACTCCGCGTTCTTCACCTGACTCAGGAGAGCGACATAATCGCTCTCATCGACAGTAAACACATTCCCGCATTTCGGGCATTTTAATTCTTTCATAGATCCTCCTTCATTTAACACTTACTTAATTTGCTGCAAAATTACTACAAATTTTTGAAATGTGCAAATTTTCCCTCATTTTCTTGTATATCTCGAAAATTTGTTGTACCTTTGCACTCGCAAAGGTCTACTGGGGACCCAGACGGACGCTAACAGAGTGATTGCACCATGACCATTAAAACGAAAATGAAAACTATAGAAGTAGTAGCCGCTGTCATCTTTGACGCGCAAGGACGTATCTTTGCTACGCAGCGGGGTTACGGTGAGTGGAAAGATTGGTGGGAGTTTCCGGGCGGTAAGATCGAACCCGGCGAGACGCCACAACAAGCGCTTAAACGCGAGATACGCGAAGAACTGGATGCTGACGTCGAAGTCGGCGAACTCCTTCGTACCATCCACTACGACTACCCGGCTTTCCATCTCACGATGCATTGTTTCAAATGCAAACTATCCGGAAACCACCTCACGCTCCTCGAACACGAAGCCGCCAAATGGCTCCATCCTTCCGACCTCCAATCCGTCCGCTGGCTCCCTGCAGATATAGAGATAATCAACGATCTAACACGATTATAAATCTAGAGTTATTCCACCAGGCCTAATTTCTTCAAACGGGACCGGATAGCGCCTTGTGTGCGGTTGAATTCTCTGGCTATTTGGGCGATAGGAGTGCCTTCCTGAAACAATTCACGCAGTCGCAAATCGTCCTCCACCGTCCATCGTGCGCCGGCTTGTGAAGTCTCGGACACATCCTGAGCGCGCTTTTTCTCCTTTCCCTTCTTCTTGTTTCCGATGATCGGCTGTAAATCTTCCATCGGTGCAACAAATGAATTGCGTGCCTGTAGCAGCGATTCCGAAGAAGGGTTGTCCGTCTTAATCAACGCTTGCATCAGATGGATTTTCTCATGCAGACCTAAGAACAAATCGCTCAGCAGCGGTTCAAAATCCTTGGTGTCCGCTTTGTTCTTACAACGGCAGGGATGATCGGCTATCTTTTGCGCCACAGGTTGCATCAACGGCACGAAGTACCCGCAGGCCGCGTGCAAACGTTCGCGCAGCAGACTCTTATCGCCGTTCAGCAACAGTTTGGTCAGTTGCGGCCGGAACTTATCGGCAATGCTCTGCCATTCGGTAAAAACAGGTTGCAACGCGTCCAAGAAAGGCAAACTCTCCTCGTTGAACGACACTTTGGAGACTACCATCTTGCGCATCTGATCGACCAGCGAAAGTGTCCGATGGAAGTCAAAAAGCGCACTAAACAGCTGAATCTCATATTCCTTGCGCGCCGTCGGAAGTGCCTGCTGAATCGTCTCTACGGGCGGTTGGCTGTCCGTATAACGCAGCACGGAAGGATCGTTGTCTAACTCCACATAATCCAGCTTCGAAGACAGCACAATTCCTTCGAGCGTCCGGCAACGGGAAAGCGCCACATAGACCTGCCCAGCCGCAAAAGCACGTGCTGCGTCAATAATCACCTTGTCGAACGTCAGACCCTGACTCTTGTGAATCGTCACAGCCCACGCGAGCCGCAGCGGATATTGGGTGAATGTGCCTAAGATCTCTTCGTCGATCTTGCCGGTTTTCTCGTCCTCTTTATAGCGTATATTCTCCCACACCATGCGCGTCACTTCGATGTCGCCGTCCTCGCAACGCACGACGATCTTCTCGCTGTCCATCTCCGTAATCACGCCGATCTTGCCGTTGTAGAATCGCCGCGGTTTCTGGTCGTCGTTGCGCACGAACATCACACGCGCGCCCTCTTTGAGCGTCAGTACTTCCTCCGTCGGATAGATATTCACCGGAAAATCTTTCTTGATCTCAGCGGTAAAAACATGCGGCTCGTCGGTCAGTTTGGCCAGCTCGCGTTCGTTCAACTCGTCCGCCAAACGGTTATGGGTCGTCAAGGTTATATGAAAATCCTCGTCCGTATTCCGAAACCGCGGGTTATACCGCGCATTGAGCAGCGCACGACCTTGCGCAGTCAGTTGATTCTCACGCACTTCGTTCAACAGTTGCACGAACGTCCGATCCTGTTGGCGGAACACATGATCCAGCTCCACGTAAACCGGTTGCAGCTCCTGCATCACTTTCGCTTGGAAGAAATACGGTCCGTCGTAGTACTTCTTCATCGCCTCTTCATCATCGCCCCTCGTCACCACAGGAGACAGCTGAAACAGGTCGCCGATCATCACCAACTGCACACCGCCGAAAGGCTGATCTTTGCGGTATTTGTACCGCCGCAACACCTGATCTATCGCATCCAATACATCCGCGCGAACCATACTGATCTCGTCGATGACCAGCATCTCCAAGTGATAAATCAGATTCCGCTTGCGCTGCGTAAGT
Organism: uncultured Bacteroidales bacterium; assembly: GCA_945828585.1. GTDB lineage: Bacteria > Bacteroidota > Bacteroidia > Bacteroidales > Paludibacteraceae > Colicola. The sequence goes on from CALZRN010000017.1 coordinate 21,495, forward strand.
CGCTGTTCTGCAAACAGTTGCTTGTACGACTGCGGCGTCGGAATAAGTGTCCGAACCGGCAGTTGGAAGAACGAATGAATGGTCATTCCGCCGGCATTGATAGCCGCCACACCGGTCGGAGCCACAACCGCCATATTCTTCGGAGTCTGTTCTCTTAATTTCCTCAGAAAAGTCGTCTTTCCCGTTCCCGCCTTTCCTGTGATGAACAGCGGCCTGTTGGTGTGCATCGCAAACTCCTCCGCCAGGTAATAAGCCATCGACTCCCTCCGCGCATCTATATGTGGATTCATCTCATTCATTAAACGCACATATAAATAATCTATACCCGTTGGCGGAATTAAAGTAGCGCATATTTGACTCTTCTAATGGGTTTGTTATTAATAAAATTGATATATTGTAGGATAGTTAATGCGCTGGCTTTGCAACTTTTTTGTTGCTTATTATTGTTCTACTTCGCCTTTCCAGGAGTTGAAGCCCGTTTTGAGTTCTACGACTTGGTAGCCGTGTTGGGCGAGTTGCATGGCGGCCTTTTTGCTTCTCCTGCCTGAACGGCAGTAGAGCGCAATGGTTTTGTCTTTTGGAAGCAGTTGCTCTGCTTTCTGCATAAAGTCGGCTTGCGTTACATCAATGAGTAGCGCGTTAGGGATATGTCCTTGCGTGTATTCGTTGGCTGTTCTGACATCCAAGCGAACGACGGTGGTATCTTCAATGACCTGCGCAAAAGTCTCTGCATCCACCGAGCGGAAGTCAGCTGCCTTGCAGCCCACAAAACTCATTAGGCAAAGTAGGATAGACAAGTGTTTCATGATGTTTTGGCAGTTATGCGTTTTTACTTGAGTAGGATATAGGCCAGACTGGCGGCGCTGATGATGATCCATAGCAGGACACCTTGCAGCAAGGGGCGGATACCTACGGATTTGATGACATCTACCGATAGGGAGGCGCCGATAAAGAACATGGTGATAATGAGTCCTTTGCGGGCAATATCAGCAATGAACTTACCTACTTCGGGATAGTCTGCGAGAAGGTAGGTGTTGATGAGCATGGCGACGATAAAGAACAAGATAAACCATGGGATACTAATCTTCTTGCCGTCGCTGCGGAAAATGACCGAGGTAACCAATGCTAATGGGATGATCCACAAGGCACGAGTGAGCTTGATGGTGGTAGCCACTTGCAGGGCTTCTTCGCCATAAGCCGCTCCTGCTCCCACTACCGAACTCGTATCATGGATAGCTATAGCCGCCCATGTGCCGAACTCTTGTTGGCTGAGTCCCAACCAATGACCCATAGCGGGAAAAAGGAAAAGACCTATAGCATTGAGGATAAACACTGTCGCTAAGGCCATGGACATATCGGTGTCCTTGGCCTTGATGATCGGTCCTACCGCAGCGATGGCACTACCGCCGCAGATGGCTGTGCCCGAACTAATAAGGTAGGAGGTGTTGCGGTTGAGTTTCAATACTTTGCAGCCGATAAACATACCTATAAGCAAGGTGCCTATGACCGATATAATCGTAAATAACATGCCTTCCTTACCTGATGCGAGGGAGGCTTGAAGGTTCATTCCAAAGCCCAAACCGACGACGGAGTATTGGAGGAGTTTCTTGGATATGGCCTTATTGAATGTGGGGTAGGCTTGTCCGCAAAGCAGGGCAAAGACTAAGCCAATAAACAGCACCACGGGTGGAGTTACCCACGTCGAAAGGAAACGGAGCGCAGGGATATAATCGCAAAGCAGACACAGCGTGATAATGGATAGCAGAGCGATATAAATATGTCGGTTGTATTTGCGGAGCATGGGGGTAATTACTTTTTTGTTGCTTATGTTTGTGCGATTGTCTTTTTGAAAAGTCAAATCCGCTGCAAAGATACTGCTTTTTTACGAGATATGCAAATTTTAGAGATAGAAACATGGTTCCTTCTTTGGATTGTAAAATCAACTTGTCAAAAAACAAAATACTTACAAAAAATCAAGCAAATATTTGTATATTTGAGAAATCTGTAGTACCTTTGCAGCACGATTTTGACTATGAAGAATGCCTCTCCCAGCATCATATAGGGGGGGGTATTTTATCATACTGAAAATCAACGAGTTAGGCGTTTTTTTAATAAAAATACTACATAAAATCTTAATAATTGTATTGTATTCTTATGAATAATTATATATCTTTCCGGTCCATCAACATCCTTATTCTTTGGCTATTTATCGGCATTGGTTTCTCTCCGTTGTACGGCGAGGAGCCTTCTTGTGGGCTGACGAGCAATAAAGCGGACGTAACGGCAGCCACAAAGGTACGAGACAGTATGAGTCAAAATGATTGGTTGCCCATACATTTTAATGCCGGGTTCTATAACTATTCCGCTAAGCCCATTGATAGTAAATACTTTGGTTGCGTTAGTTCGGATGGCAAGGTGTTTCTAATGACCTACAATGCTTCAGCCGATCGTTTGCAGTTTGCTCCTTATGACCCCAACAATCAACCTCAGCAGTTGAGCGGGACAAGGGTTAATGGTATGTTACAATTGACCTTTACCGGCAAGAGCGGGGACAAGGCTTCGTTGGGGGCGGAGGGACAGTTAGTCAATAGCAGTACCGACCAAAAAGCATCGTTTCATGTCTTTAAGTTCGATGTGGGATATGTGGGATACAATAACACTTGCTATGAGTATGACCGTATATGGTTGATAGAGAAAGACCCTGAGACGGGAGTCTATTATAACTTGGATGTAGTATGGGAGGATGAGAATACCCCCGTGCTCAAGCGGATGAACGAGGGCGACTACTGCCATTCCTTCCGCAAGGAGAGTTCGATGATTTTTGTTTGGGAGACCCAAAAAAATGACCGCACCGTAAAGTGTCTCTCCTACCACGATGGTGACGGAAATCTGATTCGGCAGGATAATCTCTTCCCGAAAGGGACAACCGGTTTTGATACCCAAAAATATACCAATAGTCGCCAACAAGATACCGCCGTTGTGCTCAGCCGCACAGATGCGCGGCTAACCGTGCCGACGGACTATGATTTCCTTGGTTGGAATACGGAAGCGAACGGTAGCGGAACGACCTACGCGGAGAAGAGCATATATAGAGGATTGCCCGATACGATGGTTCATTTGTACGCGCTGAACATGAAATGGCAAGTGCAGTATGGAAAAAACAACGCCACCGCGCGTTTCACAGCCACCCAAACACCTT
>CALZRN010000018.1 GCA_945828585.1 uncultured Bacteroidales bacterium
CTGCAAAGGTACAACAAAAAAACGAGATACGCAAGAAAAAAAGAAAAAAAGGGGGCAAAAGAAAAAAAAGCACGCGGGGCTTGCATATATGCAAAAAAAAGTGTACCTTTGCAGCGCAAAATGAGTTTTATGCAATGAATAAGGTCCTTTTGATATCCACAGGCGGCACAATCACCATGGTGCGCGACAAGGCGTCGGGTGCATTGGTGCCTGCCGATATGGAGACGTTCAAAGCCTACCTTCCGGAGTTGTTCGAAGGCGAGGTGAAGGTCGATATAGAAGCGTTCCATCCGCTTTTTGACTCGTCGGACATCGGTCCGGAGAAATGGGCGCAGATGGCGCAGATGGTCTATGACCGGTACGAGGAGTACGACGGTTTTGTAATCCTCCACGGTACGGACACGATGAGTTACTCGGCGTCTGCGCTGAGTTTCATGCTCAAAGGGCTGAACAAACCGGTAGTGTTCACGGGTTCACAGCTCCCGGTAGGCGTCCTGCGCTCGGACGCGAAAGAGAACCTGCTGACGGCGATCGAGATAGCGGCGGCGAAAGACGAGGACGGCAATGCCATCGTGCCGGAGGTGACGATCTTCTTCGAGGACCGGCTATTTAGAGCGAACCGAACGACCAAGCGCAATGCCGAACATTTCTCGGCGTTCAACTCCTATAACTACCCTGCGCTCGCGAAGGCGGGTGTACATATCACGTACCAGCCGCACTTGATACATTACTCTGACCCTCAAAACCCGCTGACACTTCATACGGCGTATGACCCGAACGTAGCGGTGCTGAAACTCTTCCCGGGTATCCGGCAGCCGGTGGTGCGTGCCGTCTTACGGACGAAAGGGCTGAAGGCGGTGGTCTTGGAGACTTTCGGTGCGGGTAATGCGCCCTCGGATAAATGGTTGTACCGCGAGCTGAAAGCCGCCGTCGATCGCGGCATCATCATCGTCAATAAGACCCAGTGCAATACCGGGTCGGTGGAGATGGGCTTGTACGCGGTGTCGCTGAACCTGATGAAAGCCGGGGTGCTCTCCGGCTACGACATCACGACGGAGGCATTGCTGACGAAGATGATGTACCTCTTAGGCGAGCACGGGGACGATACGGCGACCGTCAAGCGGCTGCTGATGACCGACCTTTGCGGAGAAGTAACTATCGCTTGATCTAAGACTTTGCGCGACTCGCGGTTACACCGCTCGATGGCGCCTACGTCTTGATCTACGCTCTCCCCACCGGATGTAAAACATCCGTCGGGGACCCCATAAAAAATTCCGTAATAACGAAAAAAAAGACAGATATGAAGAACTTAGAACCTAAAGGTTTGTGGGAGAGTTTCTACAGCCTTACGCAGATCCCGCGTCCGAGCGGGCATTGCAAAGAAGTAGCCGCGTTCCTGGTGAACTACGGCAAGAGTCTTGGTCTGGAGACCTTACAGGACGAGATCGGTAATGTGCTGATCCGTAAGCCTGCGTCGGCAGGCATGGAGGGTCACCCGGGGGTGATCCTGCAGGGTCATATGGATATGGTGCCGCAGAAGAACAGCGACAAGGTTTTTGATTTTGAGAAAGACGCTATCCAGACGTATATCGAGGATAACGGAGAATGGGTGACGGCCGACGGCACGACGCTGGGTGCGGACAACGGTATCGGCGTAGCGACGGCGATGGCGATCCTGGCAGACAAAGACGCTGTGCATCCGCCTCTGGAGGCGTTCTTCACGGTAGATGAAGAGACAGGCATGTACGGCGCTAATGATCTCAAACCCGGATGGCTGAAAGGTAAATACCTGCTGAACCTCGACAGCGAGAGTGAGGGCGAGCTCTACGTAGGCTGCGCCGGCGGTATCGACACCAACGCCACCTTCCGCTACCAGGAGGTAGAGACGGAGAAAGGCGACATCGCGCTGAAGGTCACGGTGAAAGGCTGCAAGGGTGGTCACTCGGGATGCGACATCCATCTGCAGCGGGCGAATGCTATCAAGCTCCTCTTCCGCTTCCTGAAGGACGCCGTAGCGAACTTCGAAGCCCGTCTGGCTTGTGTCGAGGGCGGTTCGCTGAGGAACGCCATCCCTCGTGAGGCGACGGCGGTGATCACCATCCCCGCAGAGAGCTATCAGGACCTGCAGGACCTCGTCGATCGTTACGAGGATCTGTACCTCAAGGAGTACGAGGGTGTGGACGACGGTATCTCCTTCACGATGGAGGAGGTGGAGTGCCCCGAGAAAGAGATCCCGGAGGATGTACAGGACTACCTCATCCACGCTATCACCCTCTGCCCCCACGGCGTTTATCGCGTGCTGGAGGAGGCAAGAGACATCGTGGAGACCTCGAATAACGTGTCGATGATCAAGACCTTCGTCGGAGAAGAGGAGTCCCGGGTAGAGGTACAGTGTCTGACCCGCTCATCGGTAGAGAGCCGCAAAGAGGAGCTGGCGTCGATCATCCAGTCGGCGTTCTCACTCGCAGGCGCAGAGGTGGAGTTTTCGGGCGCTTATCCGGGATGGAAACCGAACCTGAAGAGCACCTTGCTCAAGACGATGAAAGAGACGTATATCCGGGAGTTCGGCTCCGAGCCGCGCGTGGTGATCATCCATGCGGGTCTGGAGTGCGGCATCATCGGCGCCAAGTACGAAGGCATGGAGATGATCTCCTTCGGTCCGACCATCGAGCATCCGCACAGCCCCGACGAGCGCGTGAATATCGCTACGGTGCAGAAGTTCTATCGGTACGTCTTAGCTGCTCTACGGCAACTGTAGTGATCTCATCATCGCGCTCGAAGAGCGGGAAGAAGCCCTCGTCGCCCAGCAGGTCGCGGACGATATAGGCATTCAAAAGTCGCGTCATCAACGGACGCGATTTTTGTATCTCCGCGTCATTGCGCTCTACGCCCTTGTCCTCCGCAAAACGGACGAACTCAGCGAGGACATCCTGCTTCAAGAGGTATTTCTCGAGGGACTGCCAGTCTTTGTATTTGGCCAACTCCTTGCGGTGCTGGTCCGTATAGGAATACGCGAACTGATAGGTGTAGGCGAGGTTCACGCAGCGGTTATACCAAGGGGTGTTGAGGGTGGTGTCTCGTCCTACGAAGACATCCGGCATGATCCCTCCACCGCCGCGGACGATCCGTCCGCCTTTGGTGCGGTAGGTCGTGGTGTCAGTGAAATGGATGGAGTCGGCAGAGTAGAACTCCCCGTGCTCAAAACGCTCCATGAGGTCTTTCTCATAATCCTCCTGATCGCCGAGGGTGTAAGGCTTCTGGATGCACCGTCCCGAAGGAGTGTAGTAGCGTGCCACAGTGAGACGGACGGCAGAGCCGTCGGCGAAAGGCATCTGTTGTTGCACAAGCCCCTTGCCGAAAGAGCGGCGACCGACGATGGTAGCGCGGTCGTTATCCTGCATCGCACCGGCGAAGATCTCCGAGGCGGAGGCAGAGAAGTTATCGATAAGCACGACTAAGGGTACGTCCTTGAATCGCCCGGAACCGTTTGCCGTAGCCTCATAACGGGGGTACGCGCGGCCTTCGGAGTACACGATCAACTCGCCGCGGGAGAGGAACTCATTCGCCATGCGGATCGCCTGCTCCATATAGCCGCCGGAGTTCTCCCTGAGATCGACGATGAAGGAGGTGGCGCCTTGCGCCTTGAGGTCCGCGAGGGCGGCGATGAACTCCTTATAGGTCGTCTCGCCGAACTTATTGACGCGGACGAAACCGATCTTGTCTTTCGACTTTTGACTTTCGACTTTCGGCTCAATAATGAATTTCGCATCGACGGAAGTGACGGGGATGTCTCCTCGGGTGACGGTGAAATAAAGCGGTTCGCCTACGCCGGCGCGGAGAACGCCTAACTTAACCTGCGTGCCTTTGGGTCCGCGGAGGGTCTTCATGACCTTCTCGTTATTCATCTTCTTCCCTACAAAAGCGGAGTCATCGACGGAGATGAGTTTATCTCCCGCGAGTACGCCCACGCCAGCACAAGGACCGCCGGCAATGACCGCTACGATACGGACAGTGTCCTGCTGGATGGTGAACTGAACGCCGATGCCGGAGAACGAACCCGCCAACTCGGAGTTCACCATCTCCAGGTCTTCCTTGGGGATATAGGCGCTATGGGGATCCAACTTCTGCACGAGATCCGCCATCGCTTCATCGGTGATGGAGTCGATATTGAGGGAGTCCACATAGGCGGTGGACATGAGTTGCAGAAGCCGATCCACTTTGGATTGCTCAATCGACCACGAGCCGTTTTGGAAGACGATACGCTGCGCGTTGACCTTCTGGGTCAGCGCCGATCCAACGAGGATGCCCAACGCCACCGCCAGAACGGTTAGGGTAGGAAGAAGGTATTTTTTCATTTCGGGTTAGGGGGTTAGGGGGTTTAATCTTTTAAAAATTCCACTTCGACACCGGCTCTCTTGAGGAGTTCGACGCCGTCCATGATGCGATATTCCTCGCCGTAAACGACCCTTTTGATGCCGGATTGGATGATCAGTTTGGAGCACTCCAGGCACGGCGAAGCAGTGACGTAGAGCGTTGCGCCGTCGGAGGAGTTGTTCGAACGAGCCACTTTGGTCAGGGCGTTCGCCTCGGCATGGAGGACATAGGGCTTGGAGACGTTGTTCTCGTCCTCGCAGATATTCTCAAATCCCGAAGGGGTACCGTTGTAGCCATCGGAGATGATCATCTGGTCTTTCACTAAGAGGGCACCTACTTTGCGGCGCACACAATAACTATTTTCCGCCCACGTGCGCGCCATGCGCATGTAGAGGTAGTCGCGTTTTTGTTGTTTATCCATAAATCATATGCTATTTTATTTACTACCGGGTTCTTTGCGCAGGCGACCGCGGTACTGCGCCTGATGGGCACGGGACCGTACGCCGCGGTTCGCTACGTAGCGGTCGTAATAACTGATGATAAGGGTGGTGAGGGGCAGGGCGATGATCATTCCGATGACGCCAAAGAGCGCACCCCAGATACTGAGACTGAGCAGGATCGCTGCGGGACTCATGCCCGTGACATTACCCATGATCTTCGGCGTGAGGATGAGGTCCTGGATGGACTGCACGACGATGAAGACGATCGCCATCATCAGGAGCGTGAGCCAGATAGGCTGCCCCGTCTGCGCGGATTGCAGAACGCACAACACGATACACGGCGGGATACCCAACGCCTGCATGTACGGCACCATGTTCAGCAAACCGATGATGAGTCCCATCGCGATGCCCATCGGCATGCCGGTGATCGTGAAACCGAGGGCGAAAAGGATGCCTACGCAGGTTGCTACCATCGCCTGGCCGCGGAAATACGCGTTCATATTTCGGTCGATATCCCCCATGATGGTCACTACCTGCGGACGGATCTTACGCGGGATGAAATGGCTGTAGTTTGCCCGGATATTCGGGAAATCAATCATCAGGAAGATGAGGTACATGAAGCCGATGAAGACGACTAACAACTCGCTCAGCCAGCTCAGTCCGCCGGTGATCCAGTTTCCTATTTTCGGCAGTAACTCTTTGATCGAGTTCGTTAACTCCGGGTTCGCTAATGCTGCCTGCCAATCCCACTCGGTCTGCCATTTCAGCAGCTTCTCTTGGGTCTCGGTAGAGACGTAGTCGTTGATGTCGATGGTCGCTATATACGCCTGAAAACCCGTCCATGCGGAGTTGACTTGCTCTGTGACGGGTTTGCGCAGTGCAGAGACCGCCCCCACGACGATTCCTACCGCCAGAAGGAGGGTCACAAAGACCGCCAGCGCGCGGTTGCGCACACGGCACTTGGTCTGGATGAAACCCACCACGGGGTCTAAGACATACGCCAGAAGAAAACTCACAAAAAACGGCAGTAAGACGCCGTACAGACGACTAAACATGTACTATTTGGTCATTTTATTTCGTTATTATTGGAGCAGTTCTGCGGCAAAGGACTTGACGTCGATGCCGTCGAACGTGCCCGAAGACATCATCAGCAGGGCGATGCCCTGATCTTCCGATTTATGATTTATGATTTCGGATTTCAATCTCTCTTGCAGGGCTTCGGAGGCTGTGAAGACCTCTACATTTTTCGTGCCAAAAGCCTTGCGGACGTCTTCTGCCGTGATGGGCGTAAGACGCTTGTGCTCAATCACTTTGGGGTTAAAATACACGTACGCGATGTCCGCCTCCTTCATGCAGTCCTTGTATTGCGGCAGAAAATCCGCCATGAGGGACGAGAAGGTATGGAGCTCCATGCACGCGATGAGTGTCTTTTCCGGGTACCGCTCCCGCACGGCGTTCACGGTCGCTTTGAGTTTGGAGGGCGAGTGGGCGAAGTCCTTGTACGCTACCGAACGGTTGTTCTCAAAGATCTTCTCCAAGCGGTTCGAAGCGCCGGTGAAAGACGCTATCTCCCGGTAGAAATCCTCCGGCGCAACGCCGATACATTGGCACGCAAGCATGGCTGCCTGCAGGTTCTGCATGTTGTGACGGCCGAAGACCTGCATCGCTACATCGCCGTCGTATTCCTTGTAAGGAATAACGGAAACCCCTCCCGACCTCCCCTCAAGGGAGGAGGATTGCTTTTGCTTTACTTCCTCCGCCAACTGGCGCAGGTTCTCGTCGCCCTCATAATAAATGAAAGCTGACGGCTGATGGCTGTCGGCTGACGGCTCAATACTATGAACGAACTTACGGAAGGTATCGACGTACTCCGGGAAAGTGGGGAAGACGTTGATATGATCCCATGCGATGCCGGTGAGGATGGCTACGTGGGGGTGGTACCAAAGAAATTTTGATCGGAGATCGAGTGGGGAAGTGAGGTACTCATCGCCCTCAAAGACTGCGTACTTGGCGGTGTCGGAGAGGCGTACCATCCGCTCGAAGCCCTCTATCTGCGCCCCTACCATGTAGTCGGCTTCGATGCCGAGACGGTGGAGGACATAGAGGATCATGGAGGTAGTGGTGGTCTTGCCGTGCGAGCCGCCGACGACGATGCGGATCTTGTCTTTCGTCTGCTCGTAGAGGTACTCCGGGAAGGAGTATATCTTGATTCCTAACTCTCGCGCGCGCACCAGTTCCGGATTATCTTCGCGCGCGTGCATTCCTAATATTATAGCGTCTATATCCGGGGTGATGCGCTCGGGGTGCCATCCTATCTCATCGGGCAGCAACCCCGCGTCGCGCAGGTGGGACAGCGCGGGCTCGAAGATCTCGTCGTCCGAGCCCGTCACCTGGTATCCCGCCTTGGAGGCTACAGCGAGTGCCAGATTATGCATCGCTGCGCCGCCGATAGCTATGAAATGAATTTTGGTCATTTGAATAGCTTGTCAAACTCCTCTTGGCTGACGGTCTTGGGTTCGATCTTGGCGATGCCTTTGACAGCGTCGAAGATCTTATCCTCTACCACGCGCTCTACGATGCCGCGGAGTTGGTTCTCGTTTTTGAGCATCTCTTGTGCGTAGTTGGTCAGCATGGCGTCATCGACGTTCATCAGACCGTACTGCATGAATTGCATCTGGGCGATACGTTTGGCGAAGGCCTCTACCTCCTCTTTCTCCACGTTGATGTTATACTCCTTCATCAGCTGGTCTTTAGCGAGGTGCCATTTGAGTTCGTCGAGCATCTTGTCGAAGTCTTTGTCGAGCTCCTCTTGAGTCATCTTCTCGTTGGTAGCGAGAACCCAGCGTTTGAGGAAGTCCTCCGGGAAGGCGATCTTCTCCATCTTCTTCATGATAGCGGCTTTCACGTCCAGACCAAAGCGGTATCTGCTCTCCTCGGCGAGGGAACGAACGATGTCTTCTTTGATGCGCTCGCGGAAACCTGCCTCGTCTTTCGGAGCGTCTGCGCCATACACCTTCGCGAACAACTCGGCATCAACGGCGCAGGGTTTCACCTCTGCCTTGGTGCCTTTCTCTTTGTCCTCGGGGATGTACTCGCCGAAACGGTTGGTGTAAGCCTCTATCTGCTTGTTGATCATCTCCTCGGTCGGCTCGATGGTGTACTCCGGCAGTTTGTTCTTGCCGTTGAGTTTGGCTTCGAACTCCGGCGCTACGGCGATGTCGAAGAGGAAAGTGAAGGTGTCCTCGTTGTCGAGGTCGATCTTCGGAGACTCCTCGCTGGGCAGCGGATCGCCGAGGATCTGGATCTTATTGTCCTCAATGTGCTTCTGGAGGTGCTCTCCCACGAGTTTGTTTAGGACGTCAGCGAGGATGCCCTTGCCGTACATTTTCTTCACCAGACCGGCAGGAACCATACCCGGACGGAAGCCCGGCATCTGAGCCTTGCGGCGTACTTCTTTCAGCTGTTTAGCTACTTCTTCCTGATAGTCAGCCGGCTCGATAGTCAGAGTCACTACTGCCTTCAGGTCCTTCAATTCTGATTGATTTACTTGCATAATATTGTTGTTTTAATGATTTTTTAATAGTAGACTAGTTGACTAGTAGACTAGTTCTTACCTCCCCGCTCTTTTGCGCTCGAGTTCGTCGAGGATGATCTTGCGGATACGCATCGCGTGCGGGGTGACCTCCACGTACTCGTCCTCCTTGATATACTCCAGCGCCTCCTCGAGGCTCATACGCACGGGCGGCGGCAGAACGGCTTTGTCGTCCGCAGATTTGGAACGCATGTTCGTCAGTTTCTTGGATTTGGTGACGTTGATGACGATATCGCCTTCCTTCGCGTTCTCGCCGACCACCTGACCGGCGTACACTTCCTCCTGCGGGTCGATGAAGAATTTTCCGCGATCCTGCAGTTTGTCGAGGGCGTAGGCGTATGCCGTACCTGCCTCCATGGCGATGAGCGAACCGTTGTTACGCTTCACGATCTCGCCTTTCCACGGCTGGTACTCGAGGAACCGGTGCGCCATGATGGCTTCTCCGGCGGAGACGTTCATTACGTAGGTACGCATTCCCATGATGCCGCGGGAAGGGATGGTGAACTCCAGATGTACGCGGTCGTTAACCATCTCCATCTTCGTCATCTCGCCCTTGTGGGTGGAGACGAACTCGATGATCTTGCCCGAGCACTCTTCCGGCGTGTTGACCGTCAGGGACTCTACCGGCTCACACTTGACGCCGTCAATCTCCTTGATGATCACCTGCGGCTGACCGACCTGCAACTCGTAACCCTCGCGGCGCATGGTCTCGATGAGTACGGAGAGGTGCAGTACACCGCGGCCGAAGACGCGCCAGCTGCTCTCCTCTGCGCCTTTCTCTACGCGCAGGGCGAGGTTTTTCTCAAGCTCTTTATTGAGACGGTCCTGAATATGACGGCTGGTCACGAACTTACCGTCCTGACCGAAGAAGGGGCTGTCGTTGATGCAGAAGGTCATGGACATGGTCGGTTCGTCGATGGCGATGGGTTTCAGTGCCTCCGGCTCGTTGGCGTCGCAGATGGTGTCGCCGATCTCAAAGCCGTCGATACCGATCATCGCGCAGATGTCGCCGTTCTTCACGACATCGGTCTTCACATGCCCCATGCCGGAGAAAGTATGCAGCTCTTTGATCTTGGTCTTGACCATCGTGCCGTCTTTCTTGGCGAGCGTGACCGCCTGTCCGTCCTTGAACTCACCGCGGTGAACACGACCGATAGCGATACGGCCGACGTAGGCGTTGTAGTCCAGCGAGGTCACGAGCATCTGCGGCGTTCCGGGGTTGTCTTCCGGAGCGGGGATATACTCGATGATGGCATCCATGAGGTCCGTGAGGTCCGTCGTCGGCTTCTTCCAGTCGCGCGACATCCAGCCGTTCTTCGCCGAGCCGTACAGGGTCTGGAAATCCAGCTGGTCATCCGTCGCGTTGAGGTTGCACATGAGGTCGAAAACCTCCTCCTGCACCTCGTCCGGACGGCAGTTGAGTTTATCCACTTTGTTGATAACGACGATGGGCTTGAGGCCTAATTCTAAGGCTTTCTGCAGTACGAAACGCGTCTGCGGCATCGGGCCTTCAAAGGCATCCACGAGCAGCAGTACGCCGTCCGCCATATTCAACACGCGCTCCACCTCGCCGCCGAAATCCGCGTGCCCCGGAGTGTCGATGATATTGATCTTCGTGCCCTTGTACTCGATGGCTACGTTCTTGGCGAGGATGGTGATACCACGCTCGCGCTCCAGGTCGTTGTTGTCGAGGATCAGCTCTTTAGGCTGGTCGCTGTAATAATCGTTCCCCTTGCGGGAAAAGAACTCGGACTGTTGTTGCTTAACGACATTCGCCGTGTACAACATCTTATCGACCAGGGTCGTTTTGCCGTGATCGACGTGCGCAATAATTGCTATATTTCTGATATTTTGCATAATCGTTTGGGTATTGCCCTATTTAGGCAAATTAAATTCGGGCACAAAGGTACACTTTTTTTCTCACATATGCAAGCGCGCGCGCAATTTTTTTTATTTTGTAATGTGGAATTTTATTGGCAAGCCCGTTTGTACAGCGGGATGGAGATGGCGAGGAACACGAAGTTCGGCAGCCATGCCGCCATGAACGGGGACATGACATTATTGACCGAGAAAGTGGTGCTGACGGTAGAGAAGAGAATATACGCCGCGGTTAGGATAACGCCTATACCGAGGTTCTTTCCCATTCCTCCGCGGACCTTCCGGCTCGACATCGTTACGCCCAGAAGGGTCATGATGAACGCTCCTAAAGGCGACGCCCAGCGCTTATGGTACTCCACCTCAAAAGCCTTCACGTTGCCCGATCCGCGCTGCCGCTGCCGCTCCATGTAATGACGCAACTCAGGGGTCGTCATCTGATGCGCCTGCTGCGCGGTGATGAAGAGTTCGTCGGGCACGATCGGCAGGGTGATATCTTTCCTATCGCCCCGCTCTAAACTCTCCCTCATACCGGTGAAGGTGCGTGCGGTATAGTCCTCCAAGTGCCAGTTTTCCAAGGAGTCGTAGTAGATCCTGTCCGCCGTCGTACGGGACATCAGCGTCTTGCCGTCAAACTGCTCGATGGAGCAGCGGTAGCCCATGTTGTTGTGCTTCCTGAAAGACTCGATATAGAGGATCGTGCCGGGCTCCACCTCCAGCTGCACGTTACGCGCGTTCTCGGTGGTGAAATGCTCGATGTACTTGTCCGTGAAATGCAACATTCGTTCGCTGCTTCGGGGTATGACCCAGCCTCCCAAAACCACTCCCAGCGCAAAAAGAAGCGTCGCCGAGAAGGCGTAAGGAACCATCAGACGGTGGTAACTCATCCCCGCGGCATGCATCGCGATGATCTCCGAGTTGCCCGCCATCTTCGAGGTGAAATAAATGACGGAAATGAAGATGAACAGCGAGCTGAACATGTTCATGTAGTAGGGGATGAAGGGGAGGTAGTAGTCGAGGATGATCTCCCGGAGGGGCACTTGTTCCTCGAAGAAATCGTCCATCTTCTCCGTCAAGTCGAAGACGATGGCGATGGACAAAATCAGCACGATCGAGAAAAAGAACGTCCCGAGAAATTTCTTAACTATGTACCAATCTAATCGCTTCATCTTATTCCCTGCCGTCTAGTTAAACTAGTTCTTCTAGTTCTACTAGTTCTTCTAGTTTTACAATCTCGCCGTTATCCCCGGCATCACGCTGGCCTTCCACTCGGAGAAATCGCCCGCGAGGATATGTTGCCGCGCCTGCGTCACGAGGTCTAGGTAGAACGTTAAGTTATGGATCGAGAGGATCTCCAGACCCAGCATCTCCTGCGCGTGAATAAGGTGTCTTGCATACGCCCGGGTATAGGCATGATCGACATACGAGGTGCCGCAGGGGTCAAGTTCGGTGAAGTCGTCCTCCCATTTCTTGTTCCGCAGGTTCATCACGCCGTTCCAGGTGAAGATCATGCCGTTGCGCCCGTTGCGGGTAGGCATCACGCAATCGAACATATCTACGCCGCGCTCGATGGCCTCGAGGATGTTCCACGGCGTACCGACGCCCATCAGGTAACGGGGTTTGTCTTGCGGCAGGATATCGTTGCAGACCTCGATCATCTCATACATCACCTCCGTCGGTTCGCCTACCGCCAGACCGCCTATAGCGTAGCCGTCGCGGTCGAGGTCACGAAGCCGTTTCGAGGCCTCCTGACGCAGGTCCGTATAGGTGCAGCCCTGCACGATAGGGAAGAGGTGTTGTTTATATCCGTAGAGGTCGTCCGTGCCGTCGAAACGGGCTATACAGCGGTCGAGCCAACGGTGCGTGCGGTCCATCGAGTCCTTGGCGTATCTCTTATCCGCCGTGCCCGGGCAGCACTCGTCAAAAGCCATCATGATGTCCGCACCTATCTCCCGTTCGATATCCATCACCCCCTCCGGCGTGAAGAGCAGCTTGCGACCGTCGATATGGGACGAGAAGCGTACACCCTCCTCCGTCATCTTCCGGATGTCGGTTAAGGAAAACACCTGAAACCCGCCGCTGTCCGTCAGGATCGGTCGCGTCCAGCCCTCAAAACGATGCAGACCTCCGGCCTTATGCAGGATCTCGGTGCCCGGACGAAGGAAGAGGTGATAGGTGTTGCCTAAGATGATCTGGGCTTTGATATCGTCCTCCAACTCCTTTCGCTGCACACCTTTGACGGTGCCTACGGTACCGACGGGCATGAAGATAGGGGTGAGTATATCTCCATGATCCGTATGGATCACTCCTGCCCGCGCACCAACCGCCTTCGCCTCGCTATGTAACTCAAAAAATGCCATCTATTTGTTTGTTGTATATAAAACTAAATAAAATCTTTTGAATGCTTTTGCGCTTCGCTCTTATGTATTTTGAAACCAATAACTCCTCGTGAGTAAACTTCCGGATAGTTTTTGGCTCCAAACTCCATACTCTACCGAGTTAAAGCATTCAAAAGCGATAAATTTACACTCATGTCCCATTAAAATCCACTATCGCCTTTATAAATGGTTGTGTATAAATATTTTACAACGATATTTTAAGTGCTTCGATTTGATTTTATCTCCTTTTATTGCTTGGAGTGCTTTGACTCGAAGAGTAACAAAGAGTTAGTAAAAGCCATCTGGGAGTCTACTCACGAGGGGATTTTAGTAACTATTTGTTTAAGAAGCAAAGCTTCTAAAGCACTCCAAGTATTTATCTTATTTTATATTCTTTTATCGTGGACACTACTAATAAATTCAGATAAAATTCTTAAAACATATACATCGTGCCATCCTTGTCCAAATAATAGTGTTCCGATTGTCCTTTTACGGGCCCGAAATTATATAAAATGCCTATCTTCTTGCCGGTAAGCCGCATATAGTTCCATAGTTGCTGCCTATGTTCAATGCATAATTTTTCTACGGCTTTGCATTCAACGATTATACTTTCATCGACAAGGAAATCCAAATAATGCTTATGAGGAATCTTTTTGCCGTGATATTCTATATTGAAGTAGTATTCCCGTTGGTATGGAATCTGCTTTTCGTCCAGCAAAATCTGTAGCGCATCTTGGTATATATATTCATTTAGGAATGCGCCTAAATCAGAATGTACAGTCGTCAAGCAGCCATTTATGGCATAGCATTTTTGCTTCAGATCATTCAACCATTCCGGATGGCTATCTATGATAGTTTTAATGGTATATGCCATATTTTTAGGGTAAGGATATATTTATTTCCTTTTATTGCTTTGAGTGCTTTATACTCGAAGAGTTGTACAAATTGGTAGTAAAAGCTGTCTGGAAGCTTGCTTACAAGCAGGTTTTAGTAGCAATTGGTACAAGAAACAACGCTTTTTAAGCACTCAAAGGGTTTATTTCGGTTTATTTACTTTTTTAGTGGACACTACGGATCTTTTTATTTACAATCGGTTATTCTCCGGGAAGACGATCGCTGGTTTAAAACCCCGTGCCTCCTCCGGCGTCATGAGCGCGTACGCCATGATGATCACCGTGTCGCCTACGTGAATCAGATGCGCCGCGGCGCCGTTCATGCAGATACACCCCGAACCCCGGCGACCTGCGATGACGTAGGTCTCCAGCCGGGCGCCGTTCGTGTTATCCACTACCTGCACTTTCTCGCCCGCGTAGATGTTCGCCGCCTCCATGAGCGCTTCGTCGATCGTGATCGAACCTACATACTCAAGGTTCGCCTCCGTCACCTGTACGCGGTGGATCTTAGATTTTAGTATGCTCAAATACATAATACTCCAAATTACGCCGCAAAGGTACTGCTTTTTTTCGAATTACGCAAGAAAAATCAATGATTTTTAGCCAAAAGTAGAAAGTAGAAAGTAGAAAGCCGCAAAAAAAGAGCCCCGAAGGGCTCATTTACGGCTCATTCCCGTTCGCATCTCGTTACCATTACGGACGTCACTGTCCCGTTCGGATCCGATTTTGGCTCCGTTTTGGCCGTTTTTTTGACAAGAACTACATCTTGCGTAACCATTCGCAGAAGAACGGATCTTCTATCTCATAATGGTCGGTATAGATCACGTATCCCATTTGTTGTAGCCGTTTGAGGGAGCTATAAAGCGTGCTGGTGCGATATTCGCCTGTTTGGAACGAGTTTCCCTTCGCTAAACGCAGAAGTAGCCATTTGCTGGTTCGCTTAAAATTCATCCATATCCGCTCATAATCCAGATTATGGGTGAGGACAATCTGCTGCACGGCTGCCTCATATACATTTTCCTCCTCGGGTTGCAGTACTCCTATTTGCCACATATGGAAAGCTAATTGTTGCGAATAATAGGGATGACAATCCGTGTAATCCAATACTTGGCGGGATAGTTCGGCTGCTTTGTCATTAAAAACAGGCTCAAAACGCGTTCGGAGGTATTCATCAAATTCTGTCCTTGGCAATTTTTGTAGTCGCATCAATTCGCCAAAATGATAGAAGGGAGATTTGACGTTCTCAAAAATTTCGGTCATCATACTCTCTTGACTGCCCAAGAGGATATAATTGATATGTTGCTGCTGTTGCATGATAGCCCTTAGTTGCTTGTCTAAGGCAGGGGAAATCTCCAAAATCTCTTGGAATTCATCCAAAATAACGACCAGCCTGTCCTGCTCAGTATGCATATTCTCAATCAATGCTAATACATCTTCCAATAAAACCCGCTGGTCTTGAGTAGGTTGGAAGCCGATCTCGATTGCGCCTGTGAGCTGATTCGTGCTGATAGTCGGAATAACGCGGAACCGGAGTATCCATTGGCGGAGTTTCTCCATCGGATGGATGCGGTACACCTCGCGAAGCAGCTTAGCCGCAAAATCGGCAACGGAAGTGACTTCCTGCAAATTGAGATTTATGTACTGCCGTTCCGCTTGTTTGACCGCTTTTAATACCACGCTGCTTTTCCCGAAGCGGCGAGGACTGATTAATACGAGATGGTTTCTACTCTCTATAAACTGGCGGATGTACGCTACCTCTTTCACGCGGTCTGTAAAGAATTCATTCTCTACTATGGACCCAAATTTAAACGGATTTTCCATATAATGCACTATTACGAAAAAAGTCGTTACGAAAAAAGTCGTAATCGAAATTCGCTGCAAAGATACAACAAAAAATCGACATACGCAAGAGTATGCCGATTTTTTGTAATAATTCGTTAATTAGCATTCTCCCAAATCTAAATAAGGGCACAGGCTATAGTTGAGTTAGTATCTCCTTTTCAAATTGCTGAACGGTCATTATTCGGCAATCACCTATAGTCCCTATATCTAACAAATCGCTATCTCCGGAAACTAAATAGATTGCGTTCGCTTGAACCGCCAATTCCAACAAATAATCATCTTTTGGATCACGGCAGCGGCTTGGAATATCGCCTAAAGGAACGTTAGTCATGTTTTGCTCCATCCAATGACGCAGTTGCTCTACGTCTTCTGAATGGAAGTATTTGGCAAATTTCGGACGTTGGGCAACAAGCAAAACCTCTTGCATCAATCGCTCGGTCATTATCAACTCGATGCAGGGGTAACTGAGCAAATCCCTTAACGAAGCTAATTGCCGTCCGATGAGCGAACTAATCCATATATTGGTATCTACGATGACGCGCATCTTATTTGTGTGCATATTCCTTATCGTAAATTTCCTGGCGAGCCATCTCGCACTCTTGGCGAATCTCTTCATCCGTCAAATCACAAGCGGAAAAAGTTTCTTGGAGTTTTGCAAAAGAATTTGCACGTTTTTGTGCTTGTCTCTCCTCTCTGTTTAATAATGCCTGTACATCCAAGGGAACTATGACATACGGCACGCTGATACGCTTGGCAAAATCAGTAAGAAACGCCATTTGTGCTTTGTCTTGCGGTTGAAAAACAATAGTACTCATAATTACCTCCTTTTCGAAATTCGCTGCAAAGATACAACAAAAAATCGACATACGCAAGAGTATGCCGATTTTTTGTAATAATTAGTTAACCGTTCACCGTTAACCATTAACCATTAACTGTTAACCATTAACCGTTAACCGTTAACCATTCGCCCCTTACTCTACGCGTGCGCCGCGGGCGTCAAAGATCTTACCGTCCTTGACGATATAGAGGATGCCGTCGATCATCACCTTGCGAACCTTTGTACATTGTACATTGTCCCCTTGTACATTCTCTATTCCTGTCGGCGTATTCTGAATCGGCGAGATCTCCAGGACGAAGCGTTGGTCGTGCGTGCCTGCCGTCAGGTTGACGGTATAGTCCAGCGCGCTGAGCAACGTGCGTACGCCTGTCTCGTTATCCACGAGCGTGACGCCGATACCGTCCGTGCCCTCCGGGATGGAGAAGGTATAATCGCCTGCGGTCTTGATCTTCACACCTACCGGTACAACCGTTGTCTGAGTCGTCGAGAGCGGCAGACTGTTTCCGGCTACCTGAATGGCATCGGAGGTAATAGTGTAGATATTTCCGCCCGATTTGTATTCCTTGCACAGATCCTGGTTGAACTCAAACGCAGCTGTGATGTTCTCATCATCCGAGAAGCGCAAAAAGGTATGATCCACCTCTTCTTCGCCTCGTACGAGTTGGAGCTTGTAGGTAAGGTCGGTGGCTGCTGAATTCTGGCGTCTCGGTGCTTGGGCGGATGGCGTTACTACTTTGGTCCAATTGAGGGATGCTCCGCTGTATTGCACCATGTATCCGGTGAGAGGCTTGAAGGTGTAATCTCCGCCGGCGGCGACAGGGCTTAATTGATTCGTTGCACTGTTCCACTCATAGAGGAATGGCAGGTTTTCTGTCTTCCATGTATCATCTGTATTTTCGTGCCTGTTCCATCCTCCAATAGTATTCTCGGCGAAACTCGGTGAACCGATACAACGCCAGTAACTGTCCTTGATATTTCGGTTATCGCGTGTAATAGTACATGCGTAGCCGGTCTGGTCGTATGCAACGGTTACGTTCTTTTGTTTGATATTTCCTACTGTGCTATCGGACGGGAAATAGAGGGAGAGGTACGTCACATTATTGTTCCATTTTAGCGAACCGGAAGTAAACTCGCTCAGATCCAGCGTAAGGATGTATCCCTCATAGGGGTAGAGTGTCTCGCTCTTGTCCATGAACTCCCAGTTAGGCTCTGAGTCAATCCAGAATCCGTTAGCCGCACGTTTCTTTCCGTTGTAACGCTGCAAGATCCAGTCATACCCGTAAGTGCCGACGCTACCGAATATATCATTGATCTTTACCGTGTACGGGAAGGAAACCCAGTAGAACTGTTTTGCATATTCGCTTGCAACACCACCTGTCAGGAATTCTTTGGTTAGCAGTACTGCTGTATAAACGGTATCTACCTCGGTCAAAGCGTCGTTTCCTGAAGGGATGATGATTTGGCGAGCATCTTCCTGGTTTTGCTTGATAATCATGACATTGGTGTTGATGGCTGCCTCATGAACCGATCCGCTTTCCGGAACCAACCATGCCGAGAGCAAATGGTTCGTCTTGAAATCATAGATGATACGCAGGGCGTGTCTCTCCTTAGGATGAGATGAATAATTACCGCCGATAATCTCTGACGTTGTCGCCTCGCTCCAATCACCGTCAGTTCCTTTGAAATACTGGAGATGATCAGTACCATTGAACCGGTAGTTAGAGATCAGTTTGACGCGTGCTTGCTCGTTTGCCTGAATATCTATCTGGTAAATCCAGTTGTTTTTATCCTGCATCTTGATGGTATCATTCGTCAGCGCATCGCCGTTTCCTTTGAAAATCTTCGGCTTGCTGCCATTCGCTGCGGCACCCTCAAGCCACAAGAAGGTGTTTACTCCTGTTTCAGACGATCCGTTGAGGTAAGCACGAGAGATGGTATTCTTCGCGCTGTTGTACATAAAGCGGATATTTGCCTGATAGGGCAGTTTGCCATACTCCGTCACATATGTGTCATTCTCTACGGTATCGGTAATACATGCGCTGTAGTCATTGGCGATAGTGAACTTGACATTTGTGTTGGTCGGCGTCCAATGGCAGTGATAATAGTCGAAGCCCGAATGGTCTCTTGCGTACTCGGAGAAGATCATCTTGTTATCCGGCACGGTCTCGTATGCTTCCCAACCACCATCGGCTACATCAGTGCGGATATAGTAATTGCCGGTGTATTCGCCCAGATTACGGATAGTAACACCGCTGCATGAGCCACTGCTGTTTTGTTCGATTTCAAATACATAGACACCCGTCTTACCCGATAAACCTAAGTCGGAGGCGGTGAGTGTATGCCCTGCATCACAAGCATTCGCCCATTGAACCGGATTAGCCGAGGCGTTGGTGCATTTTTGCAGGGTCAGGCTCCAATCGCCGGTAACGAAGAAACTGACAGTATCTTTTCCTACTCCGCCATTAGAGGTGTTGCGGATAAAATTGGAGGGGTGATGTGTTGCATCGCCGGTTGTTTTTACTTTGCCGTTATATACAATGCGGTAGTCATTGTTGGCCAACGGGTATTCTACGGAAACATATAATCGTCCGTCTGCAAGACTGAGCGTAAAGATATAATCTCCTCCCGCAGTGGGGGTGATGCCGCAGTTATTGGAAACCGAGGTGACAAACTCCCAGTTGGAACTATTGGTGGATGTCATCGAGCCGCTATTGCTATACCATGTACCGGCGTATGAAACGCCATTAATGGTGGTCGTATCGCATCCTTCCACTTTGAATCCTTTCAGACCGGAAGAGAGGTTGATTTTGGCTGTGCAGGTGTTATTTCCCGGTTCTTCGGACGCGAACTTGGCATAACCGATTTGAGTACTACCTCCTCCTGTGCCGTTATAAATCTTCAATACATAACCCGGATCGGTGTCGTTGTACTTGCGCCAGTAACCCTCGTTGTAGTAGGCGGTTTGTACATTGCCATGTTTGTTTTTATATACTGTATAATCCCGTACGACAAACATGGATGCACCCGGGTAGAAATCGCCGCGATAAATAACCGAGCATGCGTCAAACCAGTTCTTACCTGTTTGGTCGCTTTTATCCACGAAAGCGATGTATTGTTTGCTTGTTCCGGCGGAGAGCAATGCCGAGTAGTCATAGTACCATATCTGCGATTCTCCGATGCGTGTCATGGCGTTGGATGCGCTGATACAAGTGCCCGGTACGCCTTCGCTCGGGGAAGTCTGGGAGCCGGAACCGGAAACATTGTTCCAATATTCACCACTATAGAAATACACATACGGCGTACCGCTCCATTTGCTACTGATAGCGGATTTGTCCAGATAGATAATACCTTCATTGGTAAACTCGGCTTCGATAGTACCTCCTGCAGCAGATGCGGTAAACGTGGCGGTCGCCGAGGTAGTAGAACTACAACTAACACCGCTCACTGTCCACTGCTTGAACCGGTAACCCGGTTCCGGAGTAGCGGTGATGGTGGTGGTGGTAACCGGACGCAAAGTGATGCTACCTGCTGACGGACTTACACTACCATGTCCGCTCGAATGGACAGATAAAGTCGCACTATACTCTGGCTCACCGGGGTATGTAATGCGCACCGATGGAGAAGAACCGGAAATGTCAATAGTAAATGTGTATGAACCTGCAACGGTTGTGGTGAAATACACATCATTTGTTCCATCCCATTTCCATTGGTCTCCGCTTGACATAGAACTGGAGCCTGTCTGTCCTTTCCAAGCAGAGTTTTGTACATCTATAATTTTGCATTTGTATTGTGTACCTGCATTGGTCAAGTTCGCCACAATGGTTATGGTGTTATCATCGTATGTCACACTGGAATAAGCATTATTATTTCCACTTGTTGCCCATCCTCGCATACCACCTTCCGGATCTCCATCTGCATTAACAGAGCCGCAGAGCAAGTACTTTTCCGTAAACGTAGCAGTCAGCGTGGAACTTGTGCTCGCTGTTCCACAACCGGTGATAGTTGTATAAGCGGTATTGGTGGCAGAGAGAGAAATATTACTATTGTCCGCAGACCAAATAGTGCCTGTTAAGAAATAACCGGTTATAGGCACCGCCGTCACGGTGGGTTTTGTAGCCACACCTGCAGAAGTGCTTGTCGCCGGAGAATCGTCGATTGTGAAAGAACCTCGTCCGCTTGGAGAAGCTGCCAAAGTAACAGAAGTCAGGTTCTCCGTCCACTTGGCGTAAAGGGTAATGTCGTCTGAGTATGCCGTTTTGCCAAGAGAATTCACAGCTTCTCCGGTGCATTCAGCGTTGGTGTACCAACCGCCAAAAGTGAAACCTTCCTTTGTGGCGGTATTCAAGTTGGTTGCTGTTCCGTAAGTATGCGTGGTAGGATGCCCGTCACCATGAATGCCAGAGAAATCCGCGTTGTCTTTATCTTTATAGATGATAGTATAGGTATTGCGGATGCTAAACGATGCTGTGGAG
Source organism: uncultured Bacteroidales bacterium (assembly GCA_945828585.1). Taxonomy (GTDB): domain Bacteria; phylum Bacteroidota; class Bacteroidia; order Bacteroidales; family Paludibacteraceae; genus Colicola. The sequence goes on from CALZRN010000018.1 coordinate 20,705, forward strand.
GCTTCGTGGGCCTTTTCCGTCATCGTCTCCTCGTTAGACAAGATAATATCGTCGATGTATACAGTTTTGTCATCCGTGTTGCCTCTCTGAATCATGAAAAACAGGAAGTTATTGGAGCAGTGTGTGTTGCGATAGGTAACATGTCTCCAATCGGATGAAGTTGCACCGACAAATGAGGGGTTTATATCACCGTTATTACCATCTGAGGTATTATCATTGTTCTTGAGATGGGTAGCGTCTGTCGCATCTTTCATGCGTGCGTGGATATAGGTATAGTCATTTGAACCTGCTGCATCACAAGTAGCCTTCGCGTTCTTATCAACAAATAGCATGATTGCTCCACCCCAATCTGCTCCACCGGTACGTGTGACTTGCATTACCTTATTACTACCATTAACAGTCATTTTAACGGGGTTATTCGCGAAAGTCATAGAACCGTTTCCTAAGTTGTCTCCAGCCCAACCGCGAGTGTTCTCCCCCTCAAAGTTGTCAATTAGTTCACCTTCATACAATTTAGCACTGACGGTGTAGGTGCGCGCTTCAGACGCGGTGAAGGTAGCTTTGTGAACGGTAGTGTTAGCGGCATCGTCGCCAATCGTACCGGCGGCATCATTTCCATTGGCGCCATACGGTGCACCGACCACTTCGTAGGTGGTTTCTCCGTCGTTGACCCAGAAGACTACTACCGGATTCGGCAGATATGTAGAAGTCACGCTCAGCGCAAAGTCTATCGGCGATCCCGCGTAGTTCTGCGTTCCACTCGGTGTAGCTATCACCGCTCCTAATTCAGGACGATGAAGCTTAAAGTGCGCTGTTACGGTTACATCCGCACCCGGCATGGTGAATGTGGTTACTCCGGATCCTTGTGAAACACCGTTAACCTCTATGTAATCAAACTCGTATCCGCTGTCTGGCGTGGGAGTGATGGTAACTGTTTCACCCGTACGGGCAGTACCCTCTGGAGATGAAATAATACGACCATGCCCCGTGTTCTGAAGCGTTAAGGTGTGAAGTGCTCCTCTGAAATCTGCTCTTACCGTACCATTAGAACTAGCGGTAGTAACGTAAGTCTCTGCCGAACTTGGGCTATTAAGGGTGAAATTCTCTGCTCCTTCAGTCTTAGTCCATCCGATAAATTCATAACCGGTGTTTGGAGTGGCTGTGAAATTAGCACTACTTATTCCATCTCCTGCATATACGGTAGAAGGCGAAACCGCACCGTTTGCGCCGGCTGTTACCGTGATGGTATGTCCTGTCTTTACAGTTAATGAACCCTCTACATCCCTTGAATGCAATAGTTTATCTTTAGCCTGATTCCATATTTCTACTGTCCAAACTCCAGAAGGTACGTCCGTTTTAAGTGTTGTGAAAATCAGATTACCCGATCCTTCAGAGATAGCAGTAAAGTCTTGATTTGCTTCGTCATTGTAATATCCCCCATCTTTTTTCTTTAGACGAATGTAACATCCTTCTGCAGGAATATGACGATAAGAAATGGATACCTGCAAATGGTCTGTTGTTAGAATGGGATTTTGAACAAATGTAGCTGCGGTTATCTCTGGTGCAATTACCGTTATCGTTTGTTCCAAATCATCATAGCCAGCGCAATAATCACCGCTTACGTCCCAAGTCACATGCGCCGTGATTGTCACATCTCCGGCTGCTTTATATGAAATCTCACCGGTGCTTTCATTAACGGCAGCTATATTCGAATTAGAAGTATACCACGTTACGCGCGGCGAACCATCGGAAACAGGTGTTGTGTTGACTACTGCCTTCATATGTACACCCACTTTAGCATCTACCGGTGCCGTTGTCCACGTCAAATTCGGTGCAGAAACGCATTTATCATCAAGTTCCGTACCATCAAACATACGGTAATAGAAATCCTCAGTGGCATTTTCAATATTTTTTAGAGGAATAGCTCCGCCCATTCCTGCTACTTGCAGGTTATGCACCTTCGTGACATTAGAGAATGTGTATGATCTCCAATTGCCATCCGTTGTCCAACCAGCAGGTGTGTTGATGTGTACCCCTGATAAGGCTGTAGAACCAACATACGGAGTTCCCGTTAGGACGAGTGAATTTATCTGATCATCCGTGCAACCCCCTACGTAGATATAAACGGTAATGTCTTTGACAGAGACAGGAACATAATATATCGTTATTGTTTCTGTCTCTGCGCCATCCAGTGCAGCAGAAGTGTTTTTACAACATGCTTTAACAGCGATAGAGCCCGAAGATGTAACTGTTATATTCTTTGTCGCAGTTGTGCTATAATCATCATCGCCAAACTTATAATTGATGCTGGAATTAGCATCCGTATGAGCCTGACTTCCGCTTGCCGTTAAGGTCAAATTAGAACCACTTGCTACCAAATACGGATCTCCCTCAGTTCCGTTACCAGCCAAATATCCGCTACGTTCTACTGAGAAACTATTAACCGCAGGAGGAAGAATGGTGTATGTAAGGGTTTGTTTTGTCGTGTTATTGGGTATATACCAATTATCATTACAGTCTGTTTTGCTTGATTTTTGTCCATTGAGCTGCCAGTAATAGTAAATGGTGTAATTACCGGAAGCATCAGTACTATTCGCTAAAGTTAAATCGAAACTTTCATTTTTTAATTGAGAACCTGCCTTGTCATTGTTACTATATGACCAACATCCCTCATCCCAAATCCATTTGTTCCACCCGTGCCAGTGGTCGGTTCCATTATACCAAAATAATTGTCCATTACAAACATTGCCATCGTACTTGCGATATTTCATATATACTTTCGTTATCTTCAACGAAGATGTAACGACTGCTCCGTTGGTAAAGTCTCCAACAGAATAATTACATTCATATCCAGTTTCAGTAGTACCCCCATCCAATGAGTAATAGATGTACACATTATCAAACTGTGCATCCGCCCACGCTTGTCCGACACCTATTGTGAGGAGCATGAAAAGTAGTACAAAAGTACGATAAAAGTACGAAAAGACTCCAATCCGATTCTCTCTCGATTGTGTCTCGCCAGTCTGATTTGGACTACTCCCAGCCCAAAGAGACTGATTAAT